>JAJRXT010000033.1 GCA_024276125.1 bacterium | reverse complement strand
TTAAAGGTTTGCAATTGTTTGTCTTTTACCTCAAGGGTGGTAGAACAGGCTTTTTGAATAAATATTTCCCCCGCAAGCCCTTTTTTATTACAGAGCATTAAAGCCCGGTCAGTCAATTTTGGTATATCCATAATATATTTATTTCCTTACGATTTAATGTACCGTAGCTTTCGGTTTAAATTCTTTTAGCGCCGCCAAATCAGAGTAATCGCCCATAGTAACAAACTGAATAACCTGCCATGTATCTTTTTCTTTATTTAAAGATACCAGATAATCCTGAGTTCTTTTGCCAAAAAAGACGTCATCTTCTTCCACTCTTACAGAAAATCGGCTTTTGGTGGGAAAAAAATGGTTATTAGCATCCTTTTCGTCAATTCTGCTATAATTTAACAAATGCTTATTATAGCCGTTTTTAAGGTAGAGTTCAGCATACACCGAATATTCAGAAGGCAATACAGTGTTTTTTAATAAATCCGCATCGCGTTCTTTTAAGGCTTCCAAAAAATTTTTCACCGCTTTTATCTGTGGTCTTCTGACAGTAAAATTCCAGGTTAATATTCCGCCTAGAATAAGACTAAAAAAAATTAAATAACCGATTCCTGCTTTTGACATAATATTACTTTCTCCATCTTTCTTATATAGGCTGTAAGGCCAAATTTCATTGTAGTATAACGTAAGTTCGGCATAATTGATTTAATTTATTTATAAAGAGTAAACCTTGGGGGAAACCCTTCTTGAAAGAAGGGTTATCCCCCAAACCCCCTTCCCAAGAACTTTAATTCAAGGAATTTGGTTGGCGGCACATGTTATCTTGCAACAATATTTTTAGCGATCATTATTGTGCCGCCAACCAAATTCCTCTAGATTGAAAGTTTTTGGGAGGAGTTTGAGGAACACTTTTTTCAAAAAGGGTTCCTCATGGTTTTGTCTTTTATAAACAAGTTAATCAATTATGCCGAACTTACGTTAGTATATTACAAAATTAACACAAAATGTTAAAAAAATCTACAGGATTTTATTTTCTATGGAATGCCGCTTCTTGCAAAAGTCTCAAAATGTTCTTTCCACAGTGATTTTAAGCGGGAATCTGGCTTTAATTTAGATTCCCGCTTAAAGGTATTCGTAAATGACAGTTACTTTTACAAGATGCTCGAATGGCTATACTTTTTTGGGAGATATAAATTTGTATATTATTAGGAAGTTACTTAAGGAAAGAGTGTTCAAGTATATATACTCAAGAAGTTCATAAAGTAAGTGTATGTTTCGGGATATCTCAAGCCGAAACTATTGCTCACTGCTAGGTGTTTCGGGGTGAGACACCCCGAAACATAAGGATTTTGTTAGCCCGTCATTCTGAGGCCGCAGGCCGAAGAATCTACTTACATACGCGGACAGATTCTTCACTCCACTTCGTTTCGTTTAAGAATGACAGTTACCTTAAGTCAACAAGATTGCGGAGGGGGGGGGCTTTGTATCGGCTCAAAAAAACGGGAGGGGACAAAACCCTCCCGTATACATTTACCATAATAATCTAAATCAATCAATTACTGAATATCTATATAAGCCGCCAGTGTACTGCGATCAAGTAAGGATGTACCTTGAGCAAGCAAAGCTGCACTGCGGATTACTGTCACGCCGGATGCCGCCGCCAGCGGTAAGTTTGCGGTAAGGTATACATAATATGTGCCCGGTGTATAATTACGATACAACCTGGCGCCTAATAGATAATTATTGCCGGCCGCATCAATAATGAAACAGCGTAACTGCATATCATAAAATACCGCCGGATCGCCTGTTATGGTAATAGCGGTATTTACGGTAATCTCATCACCCGCCGCAAAATTGATATTCCAGATGCCGGCTGCATCTTCAGTATATAATTGTTTTACAGTAATTGTATCCGGCATAGCAGCCGCATAATATTCATCAGCTCCTATATCATAACCAGCGCCCTGCGGACGTAACTCATCGTCTATATCATCAGCCGGCGCATAAGTGGCTAATGCTGTATCAATACAGGGAGAGCCGCCGGTTAGGTGGAAATCTCCAGCCCCTGTAAAAAGCGGATCGGAATCTATATTACCAACGCCTGCCCAGCCGCCGCCTATATCGGAATAGGTTATATCAATACTGCTGCCTGAAACCAAATTTATCTCATCACCCACTACTATGGCCGTATTACCCCATAAAATAGTATTTTTTACCACTGGCAAGGATGAGTTGATTCCGTTTATTCCACCGCCTACACCGGCATGGTTGCTGCTTATTGTGCAATTTATTATAGTAGGAAAAGAAGTATTGCAGGTTATTGCTCCGCCGCCGGCTTGGGCGCTGTTATAACTTATTATACAATTGGTTAGCTCTAAAGATGAGCCATTACAGGCTATACCGCCGCCAACTTCAGAGATATTATTGCTGATAATGCTTTTAATTATTGCAGGCGAAGAATTATGAGCGCCCAGCCCGCCTCCGTGGAAACCGGCTTCATTATTGTTTATTGTGCAATGAGTTATGCTAGGCGCCGAAGAATTGCCGCAATGCAGTCCTCCTCCGTCGTAGGCTAGGTTATTTATAATTTGACAGTTATTAATTGCCGGTGAAGATGAGCCTACGCAGTTAATACCGCCGCCTGAGTTTGTGGCCTGGTTACCGGTAACTACACAATCGGTTATTGAGGGCGAGGATGCGGCCATGCAGTTAATACCGCCGCCATTTTCCGCCAAGCCATTTAAAATAGTAAATCCCTCCAATTTGGTAGTTATATTCTCACCGGAATTAAAGGTTACTACACTGCCAAGGGCATTGCCGTTAATTGTTGTATTGGCCGAACCATTTACCGAGGCTACGGTAATTGCTCTGCCCAATAGATTTATATTTTCAGTATATACTCCGTCATCTACCAGCACGGTATCACCGGCTGCTGCGGCATTAATAGCAGCCTGAATCGTCGTATAAGCACAGCCTGATTTACATACGTCAAGTGTGGCGGCGTAAACATTGCCTGTTATGACAAGAGTAAATAATAAACTTAAGAAAACTGCGCATTTAGAATGAATCAATCTCATTTTCATATTCTCCTGGTTATTAGTTTACCACGAAATAAACAGCAATAAGGTAAAAGTAATATTTTTGTTAGTACTTTTAAACTATACTCAGCAGTGTCCGGTTAGGTTCTTGCATAAACTGTAAAATGCTTTTTTAGTCCTCTCTCCCCTCTGGGGAGAGAGTTAGAGTGAGGGAAGAAACCAGTTAAAACTGCCCCCTCACCTTGATCCTCTCCCCAAGGGGAGAGGAAGAATAAGGAACAATCTATTTGAAACTTACCGGAATTATTGATTTTTCCGATATGCAAAAACCTAACCGGACACTACTGAACTATACTTAATCATTCGCTTTGTTCTAGCGTATTTGTGTAGAAAATGACCAGATATCATCTTTTTTGGGGTCGCCATCGGCATAGGCAAAAGAAAAAACAGGTTTGTAGGCAATGAATTCATCGTTAATAACGCAATTTATAATAGTCGCGGCCAATCCATAAGAATTCCCCATGCTGCTAACAAGCGCTGCATTTTTAATTGTAAAGCCTGCTACTACAGAATGTTTTGCTGCATTTTTATTTGTCGGCGCTGCATTTATCTTGTCTTTACATACAATTGTGGTTACAGCCGGCCCGTTTACCGATTCTATACTAACCGCTTTGGCGGGAAAAACAAAATCCTCAACATATTCCCCGTCAAAAACTAAAACTTTATCATCCGGGCCTGCCTCATTTACAGCGCTGTTTATACTCGAATACAAGCATCCATTGGGACATACTAAAATTGTTTTGGCTTGCGCCAAGGCGCCATACATAGATACTACAGATACTGTTACAGCTAAAAAAGAAACTACAAGGTACTTTAAAAACACGATTCGCCCCTTACCAAAAGTTGTAAAAGTAAAACAGCGCCATAAGGGAATGAACATAGGCATGTTCATCTAATTTTAACCTGCGACTTTTAATATACTTCTATTTTTTATATATTAGCCTATATTATCACCATCCTTTCCGAATTGATTATTTTTAATGAAATCGTAAAATTACTTTTAATTAACAAATTTTAATACTATAATAATGTGAGTTCAACATAAGAAAAATTAAAATGTTTTTATATATCAGCTAGTTGGTGTTTTGTATAGATTTGATTGACGTAAAATTTTTGTAGAAGAGTGACATATCCCCTCTTGCTGTAGGGGCGGGTTTGAAACCCGCCCCTACAAGATAAC
>JAJRXT010000032.1 GCA_024276125.1 bacterium | reverse complement strand
CAATATAGAAGATATAATTGATAAGGAATTAAGCTCTAGGCAGCGGCCAAATTATTCCCGGGATAATTTTAAAGATAAAGACCAATTTAGGGGGCCTGCTGATTATATCTCCGCTTTAACCGGCGATGATGGAGGCTATATGCTTAATTTGCCTGCCGGTTATTATCATTTGATAGCCCGCAGACGCGCCCAAGGTTAGCCCCTTTTCGGTCCTTTAACGCCTGAAGATTTTTCCTCGCTTCTAAGTCCGCCGGTTAAAATAGCTGAAAACAAAAATAAGCGCTTTGATTTTAAATTAAAAAGCCTAACCGGCGATATATTTTTTTCCTCTCAACATATTATACGCGCCAGCAACACCTGGTTAAAGGGAAAAATAGTCGATGAGACAGGCAGCCCGCTTTCCGGTTTACTACTGGCAGCTAACCGCCGGCGCAGGGTGAGTCATAAGGCGGATTATGCGTCTTATCCCACAGATTCAGCCGGCAGCTTCACTATATATTTACCCGGCGGAGGGACGTATTATCTTGCTGTAAAACAGAAACTATTAGCTAAAGATTTACCCTGCAAATTTGAATCGCCATATATCAATGAAAAAGATAATGCGCTTAGCTTATCTACCGGAGATAGTATAGAGGATATAAAGGTTATCTGTAAACAACAGGTTGTAGAGAATTAATTGGGGCGAGGCGCCCCGGTCAATTTAGGGGGATTTCCCCTGCGTTTCCGTTGTTGCTGCGAGCGATGTTTCGGAAAAACAAACGCCGTAGGGTGGATTAAGGGGTCTTATATAATGGGTATACATCATAAATTAAAGACAATAAAATTATCTAACCTGAGTTCGACATAAGAAAAATTAAACTGTTTTTATATATCAGCTAGTTGGTGTTTTGTATAGAGTTAATTGACGTAAAATTTCTGTAGAAGAGGGGCGCATCCCCTCCCGCTGTAGGGGCGGGTTTGAAACCCGCCTCTACAAGACAACAAAATCAACAACTTTTATGTCGAACTCAGGTTATCTATTGATTACCCCGAATCCACCACACTTGCAATTGGTTATAAGATAAGTATGGTGGAACCGCAATTATCAAAAAACGTAGGCATAACATATTTTTTTTAGTCTTATTTCCAATATGGGCTTGTTCCACCCTACATTTTTAAATTTCAGTATCTTAAGTCAACAGCATTGGGGTCGTCCTAAGTGTCGGGCCAAAGAGACGAGTCCGACTACCATGTCTTTATGATAAAATACCGAGCGCATCGCCTACGGTATATAACGAGCCGGTAATGCAGATTAAATCTGTTAGTTCCGCTAAGTTTTTTGCATAGTCTATAGATTCTGCTATAGTTGGTTTTACAATTACTTGCGGTTTATCAGTTGGGGGGATTAAGCTGGTTAGATAAGCCAAATCAGCGGCTCTGTCGCTATCGGGTTTGGTTAAAATTATAGTATTGGCTAAAGGCAGCCAACGCTCTATCATGGCTTTTATGTCTTTATCCTTTAGTATACCCAAAATGAGAATAAGCCTGTTATAGTTTAATATATCAGGCAGGTTTTTTGTGATATTCTCCGCAGCCTGCGGATTATGCGCCCCATCCAACAGAATATAAGGCTTATGGCTGATAAGCTGCAACCTGCCGGGCCAGTAGGCAGCGGCTAAGCCCTGCCTGATGGCGGTATCGCTTACATTAATACCGCAATCATCCAATAATTCCACGGCTGCTACCGCCATAGCGGCGTTTTTAAGCTGAAAATCACCCAACAGAGGTATAATTAATTCGGTGAATTGATTAACCGGCGTCTGTAAATCAAAAGACTGTCCGCAAAAATCATGCCCGCAGGATTCCCATTTATATTTATCAGGGCTAAGCTCATAATATGCGGCATGTTTGGCATTAGCTGTATTTAGGATTACATCCTTTGCCTGCCGGATATCCACTCCGCTTAATACTATGCCGTCCTGTTTTATAATGCCGGCTTTTTCATAAGCAATTTGGGCTAAATCATTACCTAAATACTGCTGATGTTCTAAACCGATATTGGTAATTACTGATAACAGAGGACTTAACACATTGGTAGCATCCAGCCTGCCGCCCATACCGGTTTCTATAACCGCTATATCAACTTTGGATTCGGCAAAATACGCAAATGCCAAGGCGGTGGTGAATTCAAAAAAGGTGGGATGTGATTGCAAAAATTCAGTGCAGTCGGCTATAAGGTTTTTGATATACGAACTGAGTCTTATAACCTCTTTTTGTGGTATAGGTTGTCCGCATATTTTTACTCTTTCGGTAAAATCTATTAAATGAGGCGAGGTATATAAACCCGTGCGGTATCCGGCTTT
>JAJRXT010000159.1 GCA_024276125.1 bacterium | reverse complement strand
AGCCGCTTATAGAAAGCGAGGTAGTACGGGCTGAGGTAAGTTCCTCTACTTTTATTTTAGCTCCCCTAACCTTAATTGTCTCAGGAAAAACCTTTACATCCTTAACCAGATAACCCTCCGCGGGTACACCCAACACCACCGGTTCCAAGGGAATAAGCCGCTCTACAATCGGCTCTAGTACAGCTTTTACCTGAGAGGGCATAATTTTTACCACACTGATGCCTCGCGGCAGGCTTACATTTTTATCAGAAAGAAAAAAACTGGTCTCACCCGCCTGGGCGTTTGTAAAGTCAATGTCCACCTCCAACTGCCTTGATGTAAGGTTAGATATTATATGCTGCGCTCCCCTCACCCTTATTTCAACATCATAGGGATTCTTTTTGATTAATACCAATTCCTTGGGAATATTAGAAAAATTAATAGGAACTAAAAAACCGACTTCAGGTTGATTCTCCAATACTACAAACAGCCAAATAATAACGGCAATCACAATGGACAGAAATTTAATCCCTAAATTCTCAAAGAATTTATATTTTGACATAATAGTTAATCTTTAGTCCGAATAATTCGGGAGTTAATCTTAAGCAAATGTTTACCTGCTTGAAATTAGAGGCTTTTTGTGCCTATATTCATTGAATATGCGGGTTAGTCTTTTTCTGAACTTTATCTTTTGGCTCGAAGATCTGCTGCAAGTTGCGTCTTAATGAAATGGTATCCAAATCACGAATTATTCCGCCGCCAAGCGCAAGCGAGATAGAACCGGTTTCTTCAGATATAACCACCACCACAGCATCGGTTTCCTCCGTTATTCCCAAAGCCGCACGATGCCGCGTACCCAACTCTTTACTTATTTTTTTATCCAATGTAAGCGGCAGAAAACAACCGGCGGTGGCAATACGCCCATTGCTAATAATTACCGCCCCGTCATGTAAGGGAGAACTGGTATGAAAAATACTGCATAACAATTCACGCGATACCTGAGCATCAAGAGCAGTACCCGCCTCTACATAATTTTCAAGGTCCGTTTCATTTTCAAATACAATAAGCGCTCCTATTTTACGACCGGCCAAAATAATAGCCGCCCGTACAATCTCTTCAATTAAAGTAGCCTGTTCCACCTTATGGAATGCCGAAAAAAACCTGCGTTTACCTACTTCGGCCAAAGTACGCCTTAATTCAGGCTGAAAAAGCACTATTACCGCCAACACACAAATTGTCCAGAAATTCTGTAAAATCCAATTAATAGCCCGAAGGTGCATCCATTGAGACGCAAAAAAGAGCAGCATAAGAATGAAAAGACCGATAATCATCTGTACTGCCCGGGTACCGCGGATAGCAAGGAACAGACGGTATATTACAAAGCCGACCACCAGGATATCAAGGATATCCTGCCACTGCCATCTTAGTTGTTGCAGAATCTCAGGCATATTATAAGATATAAATAATTTTATGTTTCGGGGCGTCCCAGACAGAAACCATTATAGGGATGCGTTCCTTTTAACAATTTCGGTATGAGATACCTCATGTTACGCAAAAAAACAATAACATTGCCGTAGGGTGGATTAAAGGGTCTGATATAACAGATATTCGTTATACATTAAAGACAATAATTTATTAAAAGATTACCCCGAATCCACCACACCTAGCAGCGAGCAATCTTTGTGGCTGCCGAATTCTCAAATCTGGCAGCTAACGAGGCATCGAATTT
>JAJRXT010000158.1 GCA_024276125.1 bacterium | reverse complement strand
GAAAAATATTATCAACGAGTTGTATAACCGAGGAGTAAGCGTAATTTTCGTAGAGGGCGGCGAACCTACGTTGCGTGATGATATTGCCGATATTATCGGCTATATTCAGGGCAAAGGTATGGTGTGCGTATTATTTACCAACGGCGCTAACAGCTTGGACGGATTTAAGCCGCAGGCTGTATGGATAAGTATTGACGGTACGCAACAATCGCATGACGCCTTAAGGGGTAAGGGAACGTATCAAAAAATCATAAATACATTAGAAAAATATCCTGATAAAAACACATTCTCCATGACTACGCTATCCAAATTGAATGCTCATGAATTAGAAGAAATATGTTATAATTTATCCGAAACTTCCCTTAAGGGATTGATATTTAATTTTATGTATCCTTATAAAGATATAAAGCAGGAGACACTATCGCAATATGAACGCAGAGCCTGCGGGGCTGAACTTTTGGCATTGAAAAAAAAATACCCCAAAATCGCCAGCTCCAACTCGTATCTAAATATAGTAGGAAGAGCGGACAAATTGTGTCATCCCTGGATACTGACGGTAGTTACCGCCGACGGCAGGATTACGCAAGGCTGTACAGTAGAGCCCATGGAAAAGCGCAATTGCAGTAAATGCGATATGATGTGCGGCTTAGAGGCTACTTTGGGGATCGAGCTGGTGCGTGATTCGATTGAGTTTTGGGCTAAAAATCATATCCTGCCGCCGGTGGATATGTTCCCGGACTGGATGCTTAAGCTTCTTAACCGCGGCAGTGTTGAGGATAAGATAAGGAAAAACAGCATGTTGTAAGGAGGTAAATTCATATGATTAAACTTAAGGAAAAATTTGTGATCGATAATAAAGGCAAACGGGTGGGTGTATTTCTTGATATAACCGATTACCGAAAAATCATTGAGGAACTGGAAGAATTGGAGGCAGTCAGGGCTTATGATGCAGCTTCGGCCTCTGGTGACGAGGCAATTCCATTTGAACAGGCTGTTTGTGAGATTGAGCAAAACCGTAAATGAATTACAGCATATTAATACTGCGCCGGGCGCAAAAAGAATTAAGCCGGTTACCTGTTCAGACTTACGAACATATTAAAGACAGCATACGCTCTCTTTCACAAAATCCCAGACCGCATGGCTGTCTAAAACTGAGCGGTCGTAAGGGCTGGCGTATCAGAATAGGTAATTATCGGATTATTTACGCAATTGATGATAAGCAGACTACTGTAACAATTTTGCATATCGGGCACCGCCGGGATGTGTATAATTGATGGATATTATTCAAGGCCAAATCCGCCGCCGATGATTATGTCAAGCGCCAAGCCGAGGATGCCGCCAAATTCTGGGATGATATGACCAAACAAGGCGTGGTATGCGTCAGATGGTTATGGTCCGGTCTGTTCGGAATGTAAGCAAAAAATACAGGGGACTAATAAGGCGATCATTGATACGTGTAAGGAGTACAAGAAAAAACATGGAGGGGATTTTGGATATTCAGAAACTCCTTTACATGATCTGAGGGATCTTGGGTGTGGATGTCTTATTATAATTGTTATAATTTTTTTACTCATTAAAGCTTGTTGAGATAAAACAAGGTAAAGCATGAAAATCAATCAGTAAGTATTGTGTTGGTCTTTCAATTAATTCAATTAATACATCACATCAGCCATGTAAGGCGGTTCAAGCAAAGCGGAACCGCTAGTAACATGAGGAAGGCGGAACCGGCTGCGCCTTGTTCCGCCCTACATTTTACGGCGGAACTTAGGAATAATTGATTTTTTTCATTACTGATAATATTCCGAACATGAGAGGATAATTTAGGATTATCTGTAATCCACCACAGGAAGGTATGAGTAAGCAGGGCTCTCATGAGTTAAAGGCGTTCAGAATATAATCCGGTAAGGGGGCGTCAAAATCATCGCTGATGACTATTTTCCCTTTGGCGCTTCCCGATATTCGTTTAAAAAAATCAAGTTTGACAGACTCGTAAAAAGCCCTCTCATGTCACCCTGAGCGAAGCGAAGGGTCTCGTATCATACTGAAAAGACTAGGTTCTTCGCTACGCTCAGAATGACAAAAATGTGTGTTTTCTGGCTTTTTACGAGCCCGTCAAGTTTATAAATTTATCAAAAACATAAGGAGCAATTACTATGGCGACAGCCGATGTTATTGATTACAAGATTTACGGCGACGATATGCAGCTTGTGGAAATTGAGCTGGACCCGGGCGAGGCTGTGCGGGCTGAGGCCGGAGCTATGATGTATATGGAAGACGGTATAGAAATGCAGACCTCTACCGGCGGAGGTATGTTTAAGGGATTCAAACGCATGTTTACAGGCGAGAGTTTTTTCATTACCACTTTTTTATATAATGGTAGTGGTAAAGGGCATGCAGCCTTTGCGGCGCCCTATCCGGGCCGGATAATTCCGATTGATTTAAGGAGCTTCGGCGGTTCTTTTTTATGCCAGAAGGATGCCTTTTTGTGCGCCGCTCAAGGCGTTGAAATAGAGGTGGCGTTTACCAAAAAAATCGGGGCGGGACTATTCGGCGGCGAGGGTTTTATCTTGCAGCGGCTGGAAGGCGATGGTCTGGCCTTTATTCATGCGGGCGGCGCTATAATAAAAAAAGAGCTTTCACGAGGGGAGAGTCTGCGCGTAGATACGGGGTGTTTGGTGGCTTTTTCGCCCTCTATAGATTATGATATACAGTTTGTGGGCGGATTTAAAAACGCCCTGTTTGGCGGCGAGGGCATGTTTTTAGCTACTATAACCGGTCCCGGGCGGGTTTATTTACAAAGCTTGCCGTTTTCACGTTTAGCTGACCGTATCGCAGCGGCTTCCGGCTTTCAAGCCAGAGGAGAGCAAAAGGGTGTTGCCGGTATCGGCGGCGGTCTTTTAGGCGGCATTCTAGGCGGTGATTCTTCCTTTTAGGGGGCGTAAGCGCCCCGGACAATTCAGGGGCTTTGCCCCTACGCTTCCGTTGGTCGCTCATAAGGTAGCTGTCATTCTGAATGAAGCGAAGCGTAATGAAGAATCTACTCGCACATGGGGGCAGATTCTTCGGCCTTCGGCCTCAGAATGACAGACAAAAAATGTCTTTATCTTGTGTTGGCCGCTACCCCCAACTTTTTATTAACAATGTACAACATGTTGGTTTTGCTCAAGGTTACAAACAATAAGGAGAAAAATCATGTTAGCAAGAAATGCGGCGGTTACTTTTCAGGGGCAGCCCCTGACTTTGCTGGAAAAAGAAGTAAAAGTTGGTGATACGGCTCCTGATTTTGTGGTATTAGATGAGAATCTATCGGAAGTTAGTCTTAAGGAATTTAAAAACAAGGTGTGCCTTATAAGCGTAGTACCGTCTTTAGATACGCCGGTATGCGATATGCAAACCAGGCGCTTTAATCAAGAAGCGGCAAAATTGCCCGAAGATGTTATTGTATTAACTATCAGTATGGACTTACCCTTTGCTCAAAAGCGTTTTTGTACAACTGCCGGAATAAACAAAATACGCGTATTGTCGGATCACCGGCTGGCCTCTTTTGGTAAAGCTTACGGAATACTGATAAAGGAATTGCTGCTCTTATCCAGAGGAATTTTTGTTATTGACAAGAAGGGTATAATTAGATACGTAGAATATGTATCGGAAATAACCGATCACCCTGATTATGAAGCTGCTCTTAATGCACTAAAGGCGATGTCGTAGGTTGTTATATGTTTATGTTTTTATGTTTCGGGGTGTTTCAAGCCGAAACATCAATAGCCATTATGTCTAATGTTATCAATATAATATATGATTCATCAATTATAATTTAATCATGTCTAATACATTTTCGCATATAGACGCTCAGGGCAATTGTACCATGGTGGATGTAACCGCCAAACCGGTAAGCTTTAGAAAAGCTGCAGCCGAGGGTTGTATTTATCTGTCGGCGGATACTATTACCCTGATAAACCAACGTAAAATTGTAAAGGGAAATGTGCTGGAAGCCGCACGCCTGGCTGGTATTTGCGCCGCCAAGCAGACTCCGCAGCTTATCCCTTTATGCCATAGCATACAGCTTACGCATGTGAAATTAGATTTTACCATCGGGCAAGGGCGCATCCATATTCAAGCCGGCGTGAAATGCACCGAACGTACCGGAGCGGAAATGGAGGCGCTAACGGCGGTGGCCATAGCCGCTCTTACCATATACGATATGTGTAAAGCCGTAGACAAAAAAATGCGTATTAGTGATATAAGACTGGTTAGTAAGAGTAAAGAACATATCTAATAGTCGCTTGCTATCCGTCATTCTGAAGCCGAAGGCTGAAAGAATCTACTCGCATGCGTACACAGATTCTTCACTGCGCTTAACTCATGTTACGCAAAACTTGTTTTTAAATGTAGGGTGGATCAAGCACATATTTGAAATGATCTTAAAAAAAATATGTTGGGTCAACATTCTTTGATAGTTGCGGAACCACCATATTTGTAATTGCTTGCCGCAAGGCGTGGTGGATTCGGGGTGTTCTTTTCATATATTGTATTATCTTTAATTTATAACCAATATCTGTCATACCATACCCCTTAATCCACCCTACAGTAAAATTATTATTTTTTTGCGTAACATAATTTAAGTAAAAAAAAATTGACTAATCATAGTAACTATGATAGCATTTTATTGATTTTATTTAATTGTAGGGGGCGGGTTTTAAACCCCAATGCCATTAAGTTAAGCTTTATAGTATAATGAAAAGCTCTTTTTAGCCTGTCATTCTGAGGCCAAAGGCCGAAGAATGACAGGTTGAGAGCATTTATAATATGTAGGCAAAAGTAGCGCTTATTTCGGGGTGGGACACCCCGAAACATACAACATACATTTATAAATCACAGTTTATGAAATTTTGCAGTATATATAAGCTTTAAGTTAACAGCATTAGCCCTATGGCCGAGCATTTTGGCCGGCATCTGCAATAGTCCGCACCGAAGGTGTGATAAGTTCCTAAATTAAAGTAAGAGACTTTTTAAGGTGAGAATTGCCTATTTTGATTGCTTTTGCGGTATAAGCGGTGATATGATTTTAGGGGCATTGCTTGATCTGGGGTTTAAACTTGAAGACCTTCGCAGCATTTTAGGACAACTTAATATATCCGGCTTTGATTTACAAGAACGCTCAGTAAAAAGAGGAGGCATTACAGGCCGTAAAATAGACATAAACATATCCCAAAAATCACAACCGCTAAGAAATCTTACCCATATCCGACAGATTATTGAACAAAGTTCATTGTCAAATACCATAAAAAACACATCCTGTCATATCTTTAACCGGCTGGCAAAAGCGGAAGCCCGCATTCATGGACTAACTATAGAAAAAGTACATTTTCATGAAATTGGAGCGCTGGATACTATCATAGATGTAGTAGGCGCAGTTGCCGGCTTAAATCTGCTTAAAATTGATAAGGTTAGTGTATCTGCTATAAATGTAGGTTCGGGAACGGTCAATACGCAGCATGGTATGTTGCCCGTACCCGCTCCGGCTGCCCTGGAGCTTTTAAAGGGCTTAAATATTTATTCTGACGGAACTGATTGCGAGCTTGCTACTCCAACAGGCGCGGCAATTATCAGCAGTCTGGCTGAGAATTACTCCTCGTACCCTAAAATGAGGGTTAATGCTATAGGTTATGGCGCAGGAAATCGTCAGATTAAAAACATTCCTAATTTATTAAGAATAACCATCGGTGATACACATTGTAATTATCCTTCAGAACAAATAAGTATACTTGAAGCCGATATTGACGATATGAACCCGGAATACTACGGCTGGATAATGAAAAAAGCCTTTGAAGCCGGCGCTGTTGATGTGTGTATGATTCCAATATACATTAAAAACAACCGTCCGGCTACGCGTATTAATATTTTGTCACTCCCTGAGGATGCCCAAAATTTGGCCGGATTATTATTATCTGAGACCACCAGTCTTGGGGTTAGGATTTTTACTACGGAAAGAATCAAATTAGAACGCAAGATAAGGCCTGTACAAACGCTATTCGGCCAAGTTAACGTAAAAATAGCCCTGCTTGACGGCAAGATTAAAAATATAGCTCCGGAATACCGTGATTGCATTAGACTGGCAGACACGACAAAACGTCCCTTAAAGGAGATATATCAAGCCGCCCTAACAGCCGCTGATGCCTTGATTAATGAATAAAAAAATCAGTTGACAATGTAGTTGCGGGTTTTTAAACCTGTAAAATGGCCGACTTAAAAGTCGACGGCTACAAAATTATTTGAAATTCCTAAACCTAGAATAGATTAATCATGGAAAAGCAAATTATAAAATGCTCAGCGGCGCCTAGCGCGATAGGGCCGTATTCACAGGCTGTATTGATTAATGACATGCTGTTTATCTCAGGGCAAATTCCGATTGATCCGGCTAAGGCAAAGATTGCCGGCGCCGATATTAAAATCCAAACTCACCAAGTATTAAAAAACCTATCCGCAATCCTGCAATCTGCCGATTTTAAGCTTACCGATATAGTTAAAACCACTGTTTACTTAACTGACTTAGCTGATTTTTCCGAATTTAACCAAGTATACGCAAAGTATTTTCCCAAAGCTCCTCCAAGCAGAGCCACGGTACAAGTTGCCGCCTTGCCGCTTAATGTAAAAATAGAAATCGAGGCTGTCGCCATAAAAACAAAATAACTAGCTAATGTAGGCGCCGGCCTAAGCAGGTTATGTTTCAGATTAAGATAAACCGACATAAACAAGTTATCTTTCGGGGTGTCCCACCCCGAAACACACCTAGCGTTGATCAATTGTTTCGGGATGAGACATCCCGAAACATAGAATTAAACTAATTTTATGCCGAATTCACATTAACAGAAACAAGTTGTTTTACACCACAGACACTTAATCCCGAATCCTTCGGGTTTAAAAATGGAGGAATCTGATGAAAATATTCAAAATCTGTAGTATAGTCATTGGTATTTGTATTATTTTATGCGCTGCTCACAGTCAGGTAAAAGCCCAAAGTGACCTATTGGACATGGAAGTGGATGATAATCTTATGGCTAAGCCCAAATTTGTTACTCGTTTTTCCGTTAAGTTGTCTCAGGAGCATATTAATTATAAAGAACACGGAAGCCTAAAAAATGCCGATAGTGATTGGTCTGCCTGGCTGACTAGGGGGGATGTTATAGCTACCATATATAATCAGACAGATACTGGAAAAGATATGGGGCTGGAATTTGATTACGGCCTGTTTCGCAGCACTACAGAGGATGAGACCTGGAGTATTGAAGATACCTATATAATAAGCGGCGAAACCTATTATGTAACTGACAAAGAAAATGAAACCAATTTAACCGGTTGGGAATTAAAAGTCGGCTTTGGGCTTCTACATGATTTTGAAGGACCCTGGTCAATGAAGCACCTTGTGTTTTATGGTCATCGTGTTTTAAAGTTTGACCGAAAACGCGTAGTGTTGACGCATGATGAAGATGTTGCCTATGGGACAAGTGACATTAAAAATGAATTTTCTTATCAACAGCTTGATTATATAGGTTATAGCCCGCAGCTTATGAGCGACTGGAATAAGGACTGGATGTTTTTAATTAAGCCAAGCGCCGCATATATTGTAAATTCACAAGCGCATGTACAAGATTTCACTGGTGTAGATGATGATATTGATGGACAGGGCGGACTTATTATGGGGCTTGAAGTGGAAGCTGGATATCGGCTTACTGAGAATTTTTTAGCGCATGTAAGCGCTTTAGGTGAATGGCAATATGTAGAGGGCAATGAATCAGAAAAGGCGGAATGGGCAGATAATGATTTGTTTACCTATGGTATAAGCGTAGGTTTAAGCTTTGGCCTTAAATAATATTTATTCAAATTAGCGCACCTGTCTTGCGGATTTCTATAGCTGTCGACCTTAAGGCCGGCAGCTATAATATACTATTAAATTAAGCAACCTATTTACAATGTATGAATTGATAGATAATTATGGGCGTAAGATCAACTATTTACGTATATCTATCACTGATCGTTGCAATTTACGCTGCCGCTACTGCATTCCGTCTGATGGTATAAAACTTATTGCACGTAATGAGATACTAAGCTATGAAGAAATATATAAGCTGGCGAAAATAGGAGCGGGATATGGTATAAACAAAATAAGGCTTACCGGCGGGGAGCCTTTAATCCGTAAAAATGCAGCCGGTCTTATTAATATGCTGGTTGGAATTAAGGGGTTACAATCGTTGGGATTGACCACCAACGGCATTTTACTTGTTCAACTGGCGGATGAATTATATCAAGCCGGCCTGCGCAAAATTAATATCAGCCTAGATACATTAGATAAAAACAAGTACAACTGGATAACCCGCGGGGCGAATTTGGATATACTTTGGGCGGGCATACTAAAGGCTGTAAAAATAGGTTATCGGCGTTTAAAACTTAATGTAGTGGTGATTAAGGGATTTAATGACGAAGAATTGCCGGCTTTTGCTCGTTTAACCCGTGAATTTCCCATAGATGTGCGTTTTATTGAATTTATGCCATTTAAAAACGCATATTTCAGGAATCAGGGGCATTATATTTCATCGTACGAGAGCAAACAAAAAATCGCCGCTTGCGAAAAACTTATTCCGAATAACAGTAAAAGCGAGCTTAGGTATAAGCTGGTTGACGGATTAGGGGAATTAAGCTTTATCAGCCCGCTCAGCCGGCCTTTTTGCGCATCCTGTAATCGCCTGCGGCTTACAGCGGACGGTCAGTTGCGTAATTGTCTTTTTTCTCCCCATGAAATAAATATAAAATCAGCCTTGCGGACAGGCGCTACAGAAGCAGAGCTGGCGGCTCTACTTAATGAGGCTGTCAGAAAAAAACCATTGGGGCATGAATTAAGCGAGCGGATAATACAGGATACAGGGCGGGCGATGCACTCTATCGGCGGTTAAGCCCTAATCCGAGTAATGCGGGTTATGTAAAGAACTGAATCAGTTTAGCTATAGTACCTTCCAAGGCAAAGCAGATAAATATGTAACTCCATGTAAGAGCTAGTTTTGTGCTTAGGTCTACGGGATGGGCTCGATCTTTTAATATTAAAAGCTCCTGCATAAGGTAGGTTATCCCCAAGCCCAGCACAAATATTAAATAATAGAGCAATAAGGTTTTTTTGATTGTAATAACCAGTAGTACGCCCAAAAGCAGTGAATTAACGCTAAGCAGCGTTCCCACCACAGCGCTTACCTGAACGACTGAAATCAACAAAGGCATTAAACCGTTTATTGATGAATTATGGCTGCTGCGTTCCTTTGTCGGGGGTAAATGATACATTTTCCACGAAATAAAGCAAAATGCGCAAACAATAAATAATAATACAGCCAAAGAAACATCATATGGAAAAGCGACTAACCCAGCGTAAAGAAATCTAAAAAATTCCAAAATATTCCGCCCAATAGCAACTAATTGCTCATGCCACATTTTCTCTAAGAGACAGCCTATTTCCGTTACCAAATAACCCAAAATAGTTATTATTAATATTTTAAATAATTTACCGGCATAATCTCCGGGCGAATCAATGAAAAACCCCCTAAGAAAAGAATATATAAAAAGACTGCTGATTAAAAACAGGCCAAGCGCCAATAATCCAAATATAACCTGAGAAAAGACAGGCAGGATTACTCCATAAGAAACAGCCAGCGGACGCAATAGATATACTACGCTTAATTTGCTGTATTGCTTAAGCAAATACCAACACCCTAACACTACAAAAACTATAAGAACAGACAATAAATATCCCAATAAATTACCGGCAATCAGGCGGTAATACAGCGGCTTATGTTCTCAATTTGGCAAATTCCGGTGCATCAGTTTGTCAATTACCCGCTTTACATATACTTGAGAACTTCTAATCCAAACTTTACGGTTGTTTTTTTCATTTAACCTGCTTATATAACTATCAAATTTTTTCATACAAGCGCCCATCCACGTTTTTTTATCCATCCAGGTAATTCTGCACAAATGTTAAATTTTAGAACCTGCTGTTTATGCCTCCCGTTTTATTAGTGAACAAATAAACATTATGGCGTCGGGTTTGTCCTTAAGTCCTGCTCCTGTGTAGATGCGGGTTTTTAAACCCGCTTCATGGCCGACCTAGCCGACCTCAAGGTCGGCGTCTATAGGGAGATAGTCTTCGATGTTTCGGCTCATGAAATATGCGGGCAGGATATTAAAGCCCTGAAACTCTCTTTTTGTTTACGCAATTGACACATCTGTTGAATTGCGGCATTGTTTTTTTACATATAATAAGTTAACTTGTTATTATTTAAATGCAATTTACACACCAAAGTGCAAATTAATTGTCTTATGAACTGTCAGACTTTAATTTGTACATTTCCTTGACTCATCTTTAGGCGATCAGATAAACTCACTTAACCTAAATTTTAGCGCTAAAATGCACAACTTGTTAATTTTATTTAACTGTAGGGGCGGCGGCTTGTCCCCGCCCGCATTATCGAGAGAGGACAAGCCTCCCCTACAGGAGATTTACATCAATTAATTGATATGTGATAGCATTTTCAAAATAAATCGAGCAAAAAATATGGTAAAATAAAAAGAACTTAAATTACAGCGCTAAGTATCCACATGCAGCCGCCGACTTTTAAGTCGGCCATAAACAGGCGGGTTTAAAAAACAGCGGCTACAGAAAAAGAAAAATCTTTCATGATAAACATATTAATAACAACTCTATTATTATTAATGCCGGTTTTGGCGCAGGCCAATAATCTAACGGCTATACGTTATTGGACGGCTCCCGATTATACCAGAGTCGTACTGGACTTTGACTCCCCGCCGGTTTATCAGCTATCAAAACAGGGAGCGCCAAAATATCTAATTATATAAATAAAAAAGACTGAGTACAATAAGCTCAAAAATGAAACCAAAATAGACGATTCCCTTGTAAAAAATATCAGGTTAAAACATAAAGATAAAAACACCCTCGGAATTATTATTGATTTAAAACTAGCCGCTAAAACTAAAATTTTTTCTTTAAAAAAATTGAATAATAAACCGGCTAGGCTGGTAATAGATGTCTTAAACCCTAAAAAAGACGATATCTTTAAAGAGCAGCTAAAGTCGGTTACGCAAGCCAGAAAAAAGGGCAATAAGATTATTGTAATAGATGCAGGGCACGGAGGAGAAGACCCCGGGGCAATAGGGAACCGCTTAAAACTTAAGGAAAAAAATATAGTCTTAAGTATTGCCCGATTATTACATAAGCAGCTAAGCGCGTATCCCGGAATCACCGTATATTTAACACGCAAGGCGGATTATTATGTCCCCTTAGGGCGGCGGGTGGAAATAGCCAGACGCTATCATGCCGATCTTTTTATCAGTATTCATACCAATGCTAATCGCAAGAAATCTTATAGAGGCAGCTCCGTATATTGCCTGTCAGAAAAAGGCGCATCCGATAAAGCCAGTAGATTACTGGCCAAAAGAGAAAACGCCTCGGATTTGATAGGCGGTACTATTTGGGCGCCGGATAACACCACTAAGGCGGTATTATTTGATATCAGCCAAACATCTACGCATAATGAAAGCGTGATTTTTGCTAAAAAGGTGATTGGTCAGTTTAACAAATTATACCCGCTTTCTATGGACCAAAGGGTAAGAACCGCTCCATTTGCTGTTCTAAAATCCCTATGTATACCCTCAGTCCTGGTGGAAACCGCCTTTGTAACCAATAAACAGGAAGAAAAATTATTATCAAGTAAAATTTTTAGGGCAAAAGTGGCCGGCAGATTAGCCGTTGCTATAATAAAATACTTCTATGGCTCTAAATACAACATATATCATACAGTGAAAAGGGGGGATAGCCTGTGGAAAATCGCCCAATTATATGGATTGAGCCTGCAACAGCTCACTAAATTGAATAAAATAAGTAAATCAGGTACGATAAGACCCGGGCAAAAATTAAGGATTAAATATTGAGGAGGCAGGAGGCAGGAGAGAAAATGGGTAGGGTGGATTAAGGGGTTTTTATACAATTGATGTTCTTAAATATTTGCAGAACGCCAAATAATAACCAAGTTACCCCGAATCCACCACTCCTGCTTATATGTAAAAATGGTGGAACCGGCTTAGGCCTTGTTCCACCCTACTTCTGTATTCTGACTCCTGACTCCTAACGCCTAACGCTTAACGTTTAAAACCTATGTACAAACAAACAAAGCACAATAAACTTATAACACTCGGTTTAATTATTCTTGCCGTTTTGCTGTTATGCGCTGTTTTTGCGCCGTATTTAGCGCCGTATAATCCGCTTGAACAGCATTTGGAGCAGGGTTTAAGGCCGTCTTCCAGCGCTCATCTGTTTGGTCAGGACAAATTGGGGCGCGATATATTCAGCCGAATTATTTACGGCGCCAGGGTGTCTATCCGAATAGGTCTGGTTACGGTCAGCGTATCCGCTGTTGCAGGGATAATTTTGGGTTGTCTGGCCGGTTATGTGGGCGGAATAACAGATGAGCTGATTATGCGCTTAATAGATATTCTGCTGGCCTTCCCCGGTATCCTGCTGGCGATTGCCTTAATGAGCGTATTGGGGCCTAGTTTAAATAATGTAATACTGGCGTTATGTATAATCGGCTGGGTAGGTTATGCCCGCTTGGTGCGGGGACAGATTTTATCATTGCGCAATTTTGAGTATGTTATTGCCGCAAAATCACTCGGAGCGGGGCATCTGCGGGTTATATCAAAACATATCCTACCCAACATTATGGGACCGTTATTAGTACAGATAACCTTTGGCTTAGCCGGAGTAATTGTGGCTGAAGCCGGTTTAAGTTTTTTGGGATTGGGCACTCAACCGCCTACGCCTAGTTGGGGGTTAATGTTAAGTGAAGGGCGCCGTTTTTTATTAATAGCCCCGCATTTATCCATTTTTCCGGGTTTAGCGATTATGTTAACCGTATTGGGGCTTAATTTTATTGGCGACGGCCTAAGAGACAAATTAGACCCAAAAACTAAAATATAACAGGTGTGGCGGATTCGGGAATTAATGCTGTTGACTTAAGATGGCTGTCATTCTGAGTGAAGCGAAGCGCAGTGAAGAATCTACTCGCTGTTGCGGGGGGAGATTCTTCGGCTTATCGCCTCAGAATGACGGGCTAAGAAAAGTCTTTATAAACACAAAATATTCTTAAGTCAACAGCATTAAGGATGCCATATCATCCCCTTCTTGGCATAAAAATGTTTTAGAAGAAAGAAAAGATAAAGCTAAAAAGGGAGATGATAAATTTGTAGATTGGGATAGCGCCAAAAAGCATATACGAGATGTAATCTCATGAAAATTAAGATACTTGCTTTTTACCACTAGTACAGCGTTTAAATAAAAAGAATACCATTATTTTGTCATTCTGAACGCAACGAAGTGGAGTGAAGAATCTGCTCGCTATTGTGAGGGGAGATTCTTCGGCCTTCGGCCTTAAGAATGACAGCCGACAAAGTGTCATTGATGTGACACCATGTACAAATTATGCCTGATATATCAAATTTAACCCAAAAACAAAAAATCGCTCAGCTTTTGATGCTGGGTTTTTCGGGTACCACTCTAAGCCCGAACATAAAACGGCTCATCGCGGATTACGGTTTGGGCGGGGTAATTTTGTTTGCTAGAAACATATCTCATCCAAAGCAGGCCGCCGATTTATGTCAGGAGCTGCAAGATGCGGCATTATATGGGAGAGCTGGTATACCCTTATTTATAGGTATAGACCAAGAAGGCGGGCGAGTGGTGCGTATTAAAGACGGCTTAACCCCCCTGCCTCCTTTAGCTGTTTTGGGCAAAACTGGCTCAGAGGAATCGGCTTATTCCTTTGCTTGTGTATTGGGGCGTGAATTGCGTATTTTGGGTATTAATATGGATTTTGCGCCGGTTTTGGATATAAATTCCAATTCTAATAATCCGGTTATAGGCGATCGCTCTTTGGGAGATAATTCAGAATTGGTAAGCCGTTTAGGCATAAAACTTGTAAAGGGATTACATGATTCCGGTATTATTGCCGTGGGCAAACACTTTCCCGGGCACGGGGATACGGATACGGATTCGCACATAAGCCTTCCAATTGTAAGGCAGCCGCTGCAAATTTTAGAACAGCGCGAGTTAGCGCCATTTAAAAATGCTATCGGCTGCGGATTGAACGCAATAATGAGCGCTCATGTTTTATATCCGGCGCTTGACCAAAATAATCCGGCTACATTATCATCTAAAATACTAACCGGACTTTTGCGGGATAAACTGGGCTTTCAGGGAATAGTTATATCAGACGATCTGCTTATGGGGGCTATGGATCAAAATAAACTGTCAAGTCTTGCTGTTAATGCTTTAGACGCAGGGGTGGATATCTTGCTTTTCGGCAGGGATGATTTTCCGGTTGAGTCTATAATTAATGACATAGAACAGGCATTAACAGAAAAACGCATATCGAGAAAACGTCTGGACGATGCGGTGAAAAATATTCTGCGGATTAAGCAAAAATGCTTGACACCAACGCTATTGGCGATATATTCTCAGTTTAAAGACTTAGGTTGTGCGGCTCACCGTAAGGTAATGCAGGAGATTGTGGAAAAAGCGGGGGAGGGGGTTAATATGAAAAGAGAGACTGTAAAAAGTTTTAGCGATTTGATTGTCTGGCAAAAATCACATCAATTGGTATTAGCTATATATAGACAAATAGAGCATATTCCCAAAAATGAAACTTATGGACTTGCCTCTCAGTTAGTACGGACGGCTGTTTCCATTCCAGCCAGTATTGTTGAAGGGTTTAAAAAAACGGATAAAAATGATAATATCCGCTTTATAAATATTGCTTCAAGTTCGCTTGAAGAGTGTCGATATTATATAATTTTAGCGCAGGATTTGGGATATATTCATGCAAATGATTTAATGCCTCAATTAGAGGAGGTTGGTAATTTATTGGAAGCTTACTTAAAATCTTTTATTTCTACTGAACAGTGATTTTTTGGTGGCATACATGCAACAAGACTATTTTACTTGACAAATCAGTACCAACTTATATAATAGGATAAATCGTGTGGAAGAAAATTAGGCATAAGCTTCGGAATGTTTTTTAGCGGGCTTGTTGTTTTCATTACCCGTAGTGGTGACTTATGCCATGCTGTCGTTTTTATTCCGCAAAATTGATAGTATAGCTCAGCCCTTAGCGCAACATTTATTAACTTGTTTACCATATAACTGTTACAATGTTACCTATATACCGGGTTTAGGTATTGTAATCACTATAGTTTTTATATTTCTTATGGGAATCTTTGTTACTAATATAATCGGTCGTAAAATGATAGACATAGGGGAACGAATTATCGGTAGAATCCCTATTGTAAACAGTGTATATCGAGCATCCAAGCAATTTTTAGAAGCGGTTTCCATCACCAATAAACACTCGCTAAATAAAGTCGTTCTAATAGAATATCCACGTAAGGGTATTTATTCGGTAGGCTTTATCACCTCGCCCGCTAAGGGACAAATAAAGCAGATAACCAGAGATGCCAGGGAAGAGGTGGTAAATATCTTTATCCCTACCACGCCAAATCCTACCTCCGGTATGTTTGTTATGTTGCCGGAAGACAATGTTATTCCCTTATCTATGACCGTAGAAGAAGGGATAAAACTGGTAGTATCTGGGGGTATGATTACACCGCCGATCAAGAGAGAAACAGAAGAAGAAGAAATAATCGGCGGCTAATATACGACAGCGGGTTTTACTCCCATGGCTGTTGACTTAAGACTAGTCCTTATACTAGCCCGTCATTCTGAGGCTGTAGGCCGAAGAATCTACTCGCTATATGGGAGGAGATTCTTCACTGCGCTCCGCTTCGTTCAGAATGACAGTTTTTTTTAATTGGAACAGCCTTCTGATGATTGTTCCACTGCCGGAACGGTTTCTTTTATCTTAAATTAGATAAAATCACAGATGTATAACTGGTTGGCTAAATAGAGGAATAACCCCCCGATAATCAAGATAGAAAAATCTAAAAAGACCGCAAAAGCAATATTAGACATAATAAGCTCATGAGAGGCAATGTTAGCTAAAAAGTTCTTATAGTCCCAATACGTTTTTATAACCGTAAAAATCGTTATTGAGAATATAAGCAACGCCATAGTGACGATAAGAGTACCCTTAAAATTCTTTTTGAGATTCTTTCTTAAAGGCCAAATCGCCGCAGCTATAATCGCTAAAACGAAAAATATAATAATCATATTTACAAATAATGACTCCATTTTATATTCCTAACTGTTGCATAAAATTTACTTTTTTACTGCCTATTTATAGTGTACCACTATTTTTGTTTAATTACAGCTAATTTACACTCTTGTTTATCTGTACAGGGGGCGCTAACCGTTTCACAGTACTTTCCGCACTCGCATAAATTATAAGCCCAAGCACATTTTTTGGAACCATTGCAAGGCAAATCCCGCATTAAATTTACCTCCCCGCAGGCGCATCTTGCAGGATCGCTAAATTCTCCAGTAAGACAGCCTACTTCATTACAAGGAAAATATACCTCTTCAGACTGAAAAGAATGGGACAAAACACCCTTATTCGTCCATAAAAGCCAAATTAAAGGTAAAAATATCCATAATAACCGCCAGTACTTTTTCATGACTTACTATTTTGTATCAGGATAAATCCTTACTAAACTTCCTTTATTGTAAACGTAATACTCACGTTTAGGGTAATAATCCATAAGCAGTTTGTTCTCATCTTCCAAGTCCAAGACATAAAGGACAGAATCGCCATAATCCAGTGAATTACGCGTAAACCATTGAGGATAAAACTTCTTTGTATCTTGAATAAATATTACTGCATTTTTTATACCCTTTTCCTTAACTGTAACATAAGGACGCTTGAGTTCTGCAATATCCCGATGTGTGGTAAATCCCCAATTATATATTCCCCATACCTTAAATATAAAAATTACCGCCAACATTAAACTGGCCGCATGTTGATAATTAATGCGCCATTTATCCTGTAAAAAATAACAAGAAAAATTATATAATCCCAAAGGAATTACTCCTATTAAATAAATAACCGGCGGATAATAATATCTAAGCTCCCAAACACTGGTGGATAATGGCAGATAAGCCAGACAAAGTATGGCTAATAAACCTAAAAACAAATACGGAATACGGCATTTACCCTTAAAAGCAAAAAACAGGAAAAATAAAATCACAAAAAAGGAAAACGGGTAAAAATTCGTCATATACTCCGCCGCCCGCAGGCGCCAGAACATAGTGCCTATTGCTTGTATAAGATTGTAGCCCTCCTGAAAGCCCGGCTCTTTGAACTGTAACTGATAACCCAGCACAAATGGATTGCCAGTTTGAATCTTATTGGTAATCATAAGTAAAGACAATGGAATGGATATACCCGCAAAAAAAGCGGCAACCAGTTTGTAGGGTCCTTTTTGTTTTATCAGCTTATATAATTCCCAAAGCATAATAGGGGATGAGAGCGCTAAAGCGGTTAAAGGACGCGTAAAAGCGGCGCCGCCTAAACATATTCCTGCACCGAATGCTCTTAATACTTGTTTGCGCTTAATACAAGTTAAAAATAAATAAAACCAGCAGGAAATAAAAAACAAACTGGCAGTATGCGATAAGTAACCGCTGTTCATAGCGGGGAAAAAATTGCAAAATAGTATGAAGTATACCCCATAGCGGGCTATTTGTATGTTAATTAATTCTTTTAATAAATAATAAATTACTACCAAAGAGAGGGAACCGACTATCGGATTAGCCAGCCAGGGAACTCCCAGCAATTCCCCCAAAAAGATAAAAAATGCGGCGCCCAAGGGATAGCAGGCAAAATACTTACCGTTATTTACCATATAATCGCAGTGGAAAAATTGTTTTAACGGATGAGAAGGCACGTACAGCCTGCCTTGCGCCATGATTTTGGCTTGCGTAAGATAGGCATATTCATCGCCGGACATGGGAAAACCGCCGCCATGCCCAAAATAGGCCGAGGTTGCGGAAAAAAACAAAGATATGCCGAATAATACCAGTAAAAATTTAGCCTCGCTGCTATCTAAAAATAAGCTGTTAATTCTATCTACGCTTTTTAAGCGCTTATCCGACAGCCATAAAATAAAAAAGAACAAAAAGGAATTTACAAAAGCAATCCGCAAAGCAGCGCCAAACACCTCGGGACTAACCAGCGCCTTTAAATTATCAGCGCTTACGCCGTCATGCAGTATTTCTTGTAATATTTCCTTACGCTGAACATTCGTAGAATCAAATATATTACTAAGCGTAGTAAAACACAAAATGGCTGCAAAGAATATTGCAATAAAACGTAACCGAAAAGTATATTCAGAACTCAAATTATTTCCTTACATAAATATTGACGAGAGGATATCTGACACATTATACTGTTCTAAAGGGTAAAAATCAAGGAACACATAAGGAGCTATAACCATAGATACCATCACACATGCTATTGTCGGAGCGGTAATAGCCAAAAGCGGCCTGAATTCCCGCGTTGGTAAGTGGGGGACTGCTTGCGGTATTACAGCCGCTTTATTCCCTGATATAGACTACTTTCTGCGCTTTATAAATATAGAGTATTACCTGCGGCATCATCGGGGAATTACCACGTCTGTTACCATAATGCTGCCGTTATGCCTTCTACTGGCATATATCTTCAATAAAATATCCGCTCAGGAACATTTTTCCGATTTTTTCCGCATTAGTCTTTGTTGTTTTATAAGCCATCTTTTCTTAGATTATATAACTTCTTTCGGCACCATGCTTTTTGCCCCATTTTCCTATCAGCGCTTTTCATTAGATTGGGTATTTATTATTGACCTGACTCTAACCGGAATTCTTTTGTCCTGTTTGCTTTTAGCTTACCTCTTTAAAAACAGAGCAACCCTGATTTGCCAAACCGCTCTAGTCTTGGGGCTTGTATATATAAGCGTTTGCGCTGTAAACCATCGCCGTGCCCTTAATCTGGCTAAAGAATTTGCTGCTAAAGAAAAATTAAGCTATAGCAGGATAGCCGCCCTGCCCCAACCATTATCTTCAATGCGCTGGGCTAATCTTATCTTAACCGAAGATAAAATCTATCGGGGACTGCTTGATTTTTCAAAAGATGAAATTGTGCATGGCGACCCTGTAATTCCTCTAGCTGAAAGCTCACCCCTTAAAACAAAGTTCAGTTTTCAGCATATGAGACAGCAATTGGATTTCCAATACAGCCCTCCGGCACAACTTATCTATAAGACTAAAAACAGATTTATATCATCAGTATGGGTTGATAAAGCCTTAAAAACCAGCGGGGCTGAGTTTTTTTTGTGGTTTGCCAGATTCCCAATTGTAAAAAGTGTTTATGAAGATAGAGGGCATTATATTGTAGAATTATTTGATTTACGTTTTCAGACCACAAATGATCGTTTTCCATTTTTATATACAATAGAATTCGACAAGACCGGAAAAATCATCCGGCAAGGTTTTGCAGCAGAATAAACGATAGGGTTTACAAATGAAAGTAGGCATCTGTATTATAACAAGAAAAGTATGCCCAGATTTTTCCTAATACTAAGTTGCAATCAAAATCTCACGGTAGTCGGGCTCGTCTTTGATCCCGACATTTAGAGACTCTGGGTCAGGGACGACCCATAGTACCGAAGAATTCAAAAGCGAAAGTAAATAAAAGGCTTGCTAATTGTACTTCCGAGGACAGTTACAAGTATTATTACTAATACATATACCAAACTTTTAATAGGAATGGGAAGTCTTAGAAAAAAAATTCTTGTTCGCCGTTTAAATTCCATTATTATCTGGGTTAATCCTCCAAGAACAATAATTACTAAAGCGGTTACCATACCCCAGGTAATATTTTCCAGTTGCGTATAGGTTGTTAGCGAACGGAACATATTAAGCAGCACAGTGTTATCATCTGCACGAAAGACAACCCAACTAAAACAAACTAAATTAAATGTTATAAATATTTTGATCAAAGTTATCCGTTTAAATGGAGCACTTTTTTTTATCTTGCCGCTAATCTTAAATGCTCGCTCAACTATTAAGAATAAACCGTGCATAAATCCCCAAAGGACAAAATGCCAAGCGGCTCCATGCCAAAGCCCTCCCAACAACATGGTAATCATTAGGTTGCGATAAACACCTGTATTATTTTTCATTCGGTTTCCACCCAAAGGTATGTACAAATAATCGCGTAACCAAGTTGAAAGAGAAATGTGCCAGCGTCGCCAAAAATCAGTAATATTTAAGGCTATATAAGGCCGCCTAAAATTTTCCGGTAGATTGAATCCCATAAGTTTTGAACAACCAATAGCAATGTCGCTATACCCGCTAAAGTCAAAGTAAATTTGAAAGGCAAAGGCATACATTCCCAACCAAGCGCCCCATATACCAATATGGGCTGAATTATTAAAGGCATTATCAGCATAAACACCTAAAAAATCCCCTAAAACAATTTTTTTAAACAAACCTTGAAAAATAAGCAAAAGAGCCAATTCTAAATTGCCCCTTCGCAACTTTGGTTTTTTATCAAGTTGCGGTAAGAAACATGAGGGACGTACAATAGGACCTGCAACCAGTTGCGGAAAGTAAGCCACAAAAAACGAAAATCTTACCCAGGAACGTTCAGCCTTTAAAACTCTACGATAGACGTCTATTGTGTAACTCATGCTTTGAAAAGTGTAAAAAGAAATTCCAACTGGAAGAGCGATGTTCAAATCTATCCAACTTATATGCCATCCTAAAGAACTGCTTAATCCTATTATAGATGAACCAAAAAAATTGAAATACTTGAAAAATCCCAATATACCTAAATTAGTAACTACAGAAAGAAGAAGAAATCTCTTGCGAATTTTGGGTGAAGAGGCGTCTTCGATCTTAATAGCACAAAAGTAGTCTATTTGAGTGGAAATAAGAATAAGAAAGATAAGCCAATGATTATTACTGGTATAAAAATAATAACTGGCTAGTAAAAGAATCCATATACGCAGTTTGGGTAATCCAACTATAGCCCAGCTTACTAAAAGTATTAATAAATAAAAACAGAGATATTCAATGCTGTTAAAAGACATAATGTTTCTAGCTCTATGATCTAAAATGTTTTGTATTCAAATGGTTGTGGAATGAGAAATCTGCTTACGCAGGTTGTAGATTCTTCGGCTTTTAAGCCTCAAGATGACAGGTTAAGAAAGCCCTTTTAACAAGCTATTTTTTAAGTTAACAGCGTTGTCGTATAGCAGGGGCGGTTATAAGCTATCAGGATAACCGATGGCTGCTTCAGCTTACCCGTCTTTTATAAAAGGCTCTAACTTATTAGCAAACATAGGTATAAAGCGTTGTATTCCTTTACTGTTAAGATGATTATAATCAAAATAATCATCATTATTAAGTTGGTCAAAATCAACTCTTATATAAGCAAATCCCCGTTTTTCTACATAAGGTTTAACAACATCTCTCATAAATGAACGATAATAGTGTCTGTTTTCTGGAATTTTGTAGTGATAAGGAGCTTCTTCAATTTCATTAACTACCAAATGAACTTGATGCTTTGCAAAAAGATCTAAAATTGTTGCAAAGGTATTCCAATATTGTTTTTGGGGCTCAAATTTTTGTTTTGATGAGATCGGTTTAATTTTTTTTGCCCTTTCGCGTTGTTTTTTACGAAAAAATTCATGTTCAAATTCAACACGAACATAATTACCTGCCACTTTATCAATTATTGCAGATGTAATTATTCTTACATCAATTTGAGGATTTATATTTGCAACATAAGGATCGTTTTTATATTTTTCTCTCAAGCTGATTATTTGATCATAGTTCTTAAGGGGAGTATCTTTTTTTGCTTCTTTTTCAAGCGGGTTATTAAAAACTGGCTTTGTGAAGAAATTTTCTAGCTTTTTATGGTAGTTATTTCTTTGCGTATATATTGTTAATAGAGGAACTCTTCGGATTAGATTCGTACTAACTTCATTCAAAGAATATCCCAATCTCAAATATTTAAACAGGTTATCAAAACCAATAGGATATGTTGTATTAATTATTTTATGGACTTGTCTGAAATTTTGATGCCCAATCGACCAAACAACAATGGTCTTGGAAGGTATAAAAGAAACAATGTCTTGAAAGCTTGGATATTGGGTAGGAAACCAGTGAGCAAAAGTAGCTAAATTTAAAGATTTTGTTCCAAACAGTTTATCTAAAAGTTCTGGGTCCATTCCACAATATGTCCTGCTGTCTCCCACATAAATTACGTTGTACTCATTGTAATGTT
>JAJRXT010000157.1 GCA_024276125.1 bacterium | reverse complement strand
GTTGGTGTTTTGTATAGATTTGATTGACGTAAAATTTTTGTAGAAGAGTGACATATCCCCTCTTGCTGTAGGGGCGGGTTTCAAACCCGCCCCTACAAGATAACAAAATCAAGAACTTTTATGTCGAACTCACGTTAGTTAATGAAAATTTGCTGTAGGGTAGGGGCTTGTCCCAATACCGTTGACTTAAGATAATTGTCATTCTGAATGAAGCGGAGTCCTTCGCTTTGCTCGAGGATAAACTCCGTGAAGAATCTACCCGCTGTTGCGGGGGGGGATTCTTCGGCCTCAGAATGACAGTCTTGGTGGAACCGGCTTGCGCCTTGTTCCACCCTACGACAAGAAGGAGATGCTATGATTTTTATAACCGGTGGTACTGGATTTGTGGGACGGCGGTTGGTAGGCCGGCTTAGGGCTGAAAATAAGGATGTACGGGTATTGGTACATCGCGCTAAATTGGATTATCTTATCAATCTGGGCGCTGAAGTGGTAAAGGGCGATATATTAGATAGCGCCGGTTTGGATGATGCTATGTCCGGCTGTGATACTGTTATACACATGGTAGGAGTATGGCGGGCTAATATGAAGACTTACCGCAGGCTGCATATTGAAGGCGCTAAAAATGTATTAAAGGCTGCCAAAGCCGCCGGTATAAAACGCTTTATTTATATCAGCGCTATGGGGGTTAGTTTAAATATAGCTACCGGATTTTATCTTACTAAGGCGGAAAGTGAAGTTGCGGTAAAGGATGCGAATGTGGATTACACCATTTTTCGTCCGGCAGTGATTATAGGCGCAGGCGATATGTTTACTACCGCTTTAGTGGATGTAATAAAAAGCTCTCCCATAGTACCCGTATTGGGCGATGGAAAGGTTTTACTCCAACCCTTATGGGTGGATGATTTGGTGGAATGTATATATAAGAGCCTGAGCCTGCCTAAGACTATTGGGCAGACTTATGATATTGCCGGAGCAAAGGCGCGGCCTTATGATGATATACTGGATATTTTAATGGATGTTTTAGGCGTATCTAAATCAAAAATTCATATGCCGCTTGGTTTGCTGTCGCCTGTTATCGGAATGGCTGAGTGTATTATTCCTAACCTGCCGATATCAAGCGATGAGCTAAAAATAATGCGCAAAGATAATGTATGCGATATGTCTAAAGTTAAGCGGGATTTTGGTTTAAAGCCGACCGGCTTTCGCGAGGCTGTGAGTAAGTATTTGCGGTAGGGTCTGCTTTCCTGTCATTCTGAACGCAACGAAGTGGAGTGAAGAATCTACTCGCTGTTGCGGGGGGAGATTCTTCGGTCTACGGCCTTAAGAATGACAGGATAATAAATCTTCAGAACAACAATCCAGCGGCAGGCGGTTTTGGTGGAACCGGCTTATGCCTTGTTCCACCCTACGATAAGGAAACAGCATAATGCAAAAATTAATAAAAAAAATTCATATAATCTTGGAGATGATAAAATATCAGCATTCTATACATACCCTTCCATTTGTTTATCTGGGCGCTTTTTTAGCCAATAAGTAATTTCCCGGCTGGGGTAGTCTCTTTTGGATCACCTTGGGTATGATTGCGGCTCGTTCTTTAGCTTTGGGACTCAATCGTTATATAGATAGAGAAATAGACGCCAAAAACCCGCGTACGAAAAACAGGGCGCTGCCCAAGGGATTATTAACCGATACGGAGTGTTTGATTTTTTGTACTGTTTCACTGCTGTTTTGTTTTTTAGCGGCTTATAATCTGCCGTCTGTAATTTGGCTTCTATTGCCTGTTATTTTGGGTTTATTTGTTTTTTATCCATTTACCAAGCGTTTTACTTGGAGCTGTCATTTTTGGTTAGGGCTTACCATGGGGCTTGCTCCTGTGGGCGGCTGGGCGGCTGTATCTAATGATATACCGGCTGGGGCTATACTGCTGGGTTTAGCGGTATTCTTCCTGATAGCGGGATCGGATTTGATATATACGATTCAGGATTTAGAAATTGACAGGGTACAGGGTCTTTATTCCATTACTGCGAGATTTGGCGTTGAATTTGCTTGCAAATTAAGCAGGCTGCTGCATGTAGGCTCTTTTATATGTTTAATTGCGGTAGGCGGAACGCTTGATCTCGGTATTTTATATTATATTGGTATAGCGCTGGCCAGCATTTTTATGGGTTATCAGGATAGTTTAATTGTACCCGATGATCTTAGCAAAATAAGCGAGGCCTTTTTTGCTACCAATGCCTTTGTAAGCGTGGTGGTATTAATATTTACTATAGGCAGTATTTGGCTTAATATTGATCTTCATAATTTAATCGTTACCACAAATGGATTCTTATAATACAATTAAAAATTATAAAGCGGATGATTTTCTTTTATCAGTATGGGATAAGAGTGAGATTTATATAAAAGCGCTTAAAAATTGGGCAAAACAGGGAATATATAGAAACCCGCTGGATAATTCGTTATTAATAAATTATCCGCCTATAACAGCAGCCTCGCCGGTTAGTTCTGCTATGTATTCCGATTGGCGGGATAGTCTATTGGCTATGCCGGATGATATGGCGGTTGCCCTGTATATTCATATACCATATTGCAGCCGCAGGTGTACTTATTGTAATTATTATTCCTTGATAAAGCCCGAAGCGCCGGAGTCATATATAGATTTGCTTATCGGTGAGATTAATAATTATCAAAATATCCTGGCCGGTAAGAAAATTAAGGTAAATTCCATATATATAGGTGGCGGAACTCCCAGCCTGCTTACCGAAAAACAGCTTGAGGAAATTATAGATATTATATATAAGGTTTTTAAAGTAAAGGACAATATTGAAGTAAGTATGGAGTTTCACCCTGAGCTGATTAAAAATAAACAGGCTGATAACTATTTAAAACATGTTCGTAATTTGGGAATAAACCGTGTAAGTATTGGTATACAGTCATTAGATGATCTTATTTTAACAGAAATAAACCGCGGGCATACGGCGGATGATGCGCTTAGCTTATTGGAATTAATTTTGGCACAAGGTTTTGATAAGGTAAATATAGACCTTATATACGGCGGGCTGCCGTTTGAATCCTTAAATTCAGTCTATAATACACTAAAGGCTTTGATGAGACTTGCGCCAACTAGTATTAGCAAACATTTTTGTGAAATAAAGGCAGGGTCTGTTGATTTTGAACGCTACAAAAAAGTCCGGTATTATATCCCAATTGGAACGAGAATATTCGCATTCAGACCTTAATAGACGACTTTTTAATAACTAACGGTTATAAAAAAGAAATGTTGCACTTATACAGTCTGAATAATTCCCCGTTTTCGCACCAAAAGCAAAAATGGAATTCTACGGATACCGCTTTACTGGCCTTGGGTCCTGGGATATATGCCTGGATGTTTTATGAGGGGAGTAGAAAAAATATAGTATGGTATAATAGCTTTTCGATGAAGGATTATACAGAGAAAGTATTAGGCGGTATGATTCCGATTGAGCGGCTTATTATGCTGGATAATAATGAAAGCGCCAGACGGCATATTCAGTACGGCTTTAATTATTGTGGTTTGGATAAAGATAACTTGGGAAAACTGCTTAAAAAAACATCGGCGCTTGCGGCGGATGATATAAGTTTGGTGATTAATAAATTATTAAAAAATAATCTGCTGCTTGATACTCAAGGTGTATATAAAATCAGTCCCCTGGGCGAATATTTATCTGATGAGATAAAAGCGTTATTTGCCAGCCGTGAAGTTTTAAACAAAAAGATTGAACAAAATGATATTCATGTTGCACACCATTGGTATCCTAATTTAAAACAGGTACGACGCTTCAGGGAAATTATGTTAAACGGAACCAGCTTGCCGGTTTGCTAGATAATGTGAGTTCGATATAAGAAAGCCGTCATTATTTTTCCAAAAATGAACCTATAGGCAGCAACTTGGGTTACATTATGATTATCTTTTCATATCTAACTTACGCTAGATAATGTCCTTTTATAAAAAAAAACTATCCCGCCATATAAAAGACCTCCTAAAAAATAAATTTAAAGACAGAGTAAGCTTTGACAAGGTAGAATGCCTGTTATACAGTCATGATTTGGGTACCCTGCCGCCATTAATCAAGCCTTTAATCAGCTATAGACCTGCACAGGCAATTGTACGGCCTGTAGCTGAGGCGGAAGTTGCCTATCTTATTTGCCTGGCTTATGAATATAATATTCCGCTTACGCCGAGGGGAAGGGGTACGTCCGGTTACGGCGGAGCTATCCCGCGATACGGCGGATTAGTGATTGATTTTACTAAAATGGATAAGATTTTCGATGTTGACGTAGAAAAACAATCTGTCAGTGTACAACCGGGTGTGATCTGGTGGGACTTGCAGCAAAAATTGTCTGATATGGGATTGTCATTAAGGCTGTATCCGGGCAGCGCCCCGTCTTCTACAGTAGGCGGGGCGCTGGCCCAAGGCGGCAGCGGCTATGGCAGCTATCAATACGGCTGGTTTTCTGAAAATTTAATAAGCGTAACCGTGTTGCAGCCTGATAACAAAAAGGTAATTTATCAGGCGGATAGATTAAATCTTGTAGCTGATGCAGAAGGTATTACCGGTTTTATTACAGAGGTTGTATTTAAGGTAAAAAAAGCCGAAGCAATGCAGGTTACGGCTGTTTTGTTTGATAATATCGGTCAACTGGCCGCTATGCTGAAAGATATTGTAGAATATCGGTTAAGTTTGTGGTCTGTAAGCTTTCTGAATCCATTTATGCTAAAATTAAGGTCAGACTATACTAAAATACATTTATCAGCTTGTCATTTTGAGCAAAGCGAAGAATCTCAGACCGATAAAAAACAGCAGGATTCTTCATTCCACTTAGTTTCGTTCAGAATGACAGCCGTTTTTGTGTATGAAAAAAGCGCCGGTATTAAAAATACCTTGGATAATTTAGCTTGTCGGCATAAAGGTTGCATACTTGATGATAAATCAGCTTATAGATTGTGGGAAGAGCGTTTTGATATATTAAAGATAAAAAAACTGGCGCCGTCGCTTATTCCCACCAAAGCGGTATTACCATTAGAAAATTTAGAGGCTTTAATAAAAGAAAGTAAAAACATAAAACCGCCGCTGGCTATTGAGGCGGTATTATTACAAGATAGGCAAAAAAATGTCAAAGTGGTAATATTGGCTTTTATGCTGCATGACGAGCGCAAGTTGTCTTATAATGTGGTATATAGTCAGGGGCTTAATTTTATTAAACTGGCGGGTAAATTTGGCGGACGCGCGTGTGCTGCCGGTATATATTTTAAAAATCAGAGAACTTTTATTCTGAGTAAAAAGCGATTAAGCGATTTGATTTATGAAAAAAGACGGATTGACCCTCGGAGTATTTTAAATCCGGGTAAGATTATTTGTAGGGATTTATTTGATTTACTAATGTATATTGCCTGGCGGTTTGATTTTGTAACCGGTTTTTGGGCTGGTAAATTAGCGGTTGGTTGTTCTCCCCTTATACCATTAGCCTGTCATTCTGAGGCTAAAAGCCTAAGAATCTCCCCGCATACGAAAACAGCCAGATTCTTCACGGAGTTTATCCTCGAGCAAAACGAAGGGCTTCGCTTCGTTAAGAATGACAGCTATTTAGCATGGTATGCCTACTCTTGCGATCAGTGCGGTTTTTGCCTTAAAGACTGCACTGTCTTTAAGGGCTGGGAGTCTTACAGCCAGAAGGGTCGCTGGTATATGCTACGCTTGGTATTGCAAGGTAAAATCAAGTTATCCGATGTGCAAGACAGGCTATTAGCCTGTAATAATTGCGATGAATGCAGGATATATTGCCCGCAGGGGCTGCCTAAGATTACGCATGAGGTGTTGTCGTATCTTAGTTAGTTAATGTTTTTTTGTGAACTTAATGGCGTAAATTTTTTGTAGGGGAGGGGCTTGTCCCCTCCCGTTTATTAGGGCGGGGACAAGCCACCGCCCCTACAGTACAATAAATGACATACAATAACAATAAAAAAGGACTGTATTATGGATAATACACTTAATTATAAAAATTCATTAAAAGAATTAATTAGAAAAATAGATGCCGGCGAGAGAATATCAGAGGATGATGCTGCCATGCTTTTTTCGTGTAATGATCTTTTATTATTGGGGGCGCTGGCGGATAAATTGCGCGACGGGCGAGTCGGCGATGTAGTTACTTTTGTGGGTAATTATCATATTTGCTACAGCAATATTTGCAAAAATAACTGTAGATATTGTATTTTTAAAAGAGACCCGCAGGATGCTGATGCTTTTACTTTGACTTTGGATGAGATTGAAGAATTAGCCGCAGAATCCAAAAAAAATGAAGTACCGGAAATATTGATTTTAGGGGGGATTCATCCCGGGTTATCACTTGATTTTTTTATAGATGCGCTGCATAGAATAAAAAAAAGGGTGGTAGATGTAAATATACTGGGTTTTTCACCGGTTGAGATTGATTATTTTTCCAAAACAGAAAATATATCTGTAGATGAGGTATTGCTGCAACTGAAGCAAGCCGGTATCTGTGCAATAACTGGAGGCGGGGCGGAGATATTTGCCCCTCGTATAAGGAAAATATTGGGCTGCGAGGATAAAATAAGCGGGGATCGCTGGCTAGATATTATGCGACAAGCGCATTTATTGGGTATTTATTCCAATGCCAGTATGTTATACGGGGCTGGAGAAACCTATACCGAACGGGTGGAACACTTAGCGCAAATACGAAGATTGCAGGATGAGACTGGCAGCTTTACACATTTTTTGCCCTTTGCCTTTACGCAAAAGGGTTATCCTGCTGCTACCGGCTATGATGATATTAAAATGATAGCCATAAGCCGGATATTTTTGGATAATTTTAAGCATATTAGGGCTTATTGGTCGCATTTGGGACTTGCCGGCGCACAAATTGCGCTTTCCTTTGGAGCAGATGATCTGAATGGATTAAAGCAAAAAGGACGCATTATTCATTCATCCGGCGGGGGCAGTCCAAAATTGGTTCAAAGACAGAGAATGATTGATATAATAAAAGATGCAGGCCGCATTCCGGCAGAGCGTGATATTTTGTTTAATATAATTAAGGTATATAAATAAATTACAGTAGTATGTTTCGGGGTATCCCACCCCGAAACAAATTGCTCATACCAAGTTGCTGCCTATACTGAAGTTATCCATTTTTTGTCATTCTGATTTTTGTCATTCTGAGGCTTAAAGGCCGAAGAATCTCTCCCCGCAATAGCAAGCAGATTCTTCATTGCGCTTACGCCTTCATTCAGAATGACAGATAAATTAAATTACGTAAACATGCCAAAATTATCTATTTTATCAATTGATAAGGAAAAAACCTTTTATTGGATATTAATTTCCACGCTTAGTTTTAGTGTGTTTTTAATAAGACTGCATTTTGGAATCAACATTCCCTTAGAATTAAACGCTATATTGATTAGCGCTGTTATACTTGATCCCTGGATGGCGTCTTTTACCGGTTTGGTTTTGGTTATGTTGCAGGGTTTATTGTTAGATCAGATATATTTTTATTTATTGCTTTTGTATATGGTAATCGGGCTTTATTGGGGGTATTTGTGCAGATTGGGAGCAGCCGCAATTTGGGGAAAGGCGGCGATAGGCAAGCGTTTAAAAAAATATTTTATTTTTACGGTATTTTTTTTATTGGGCGGCGGGTTTATTGAATTAGGGATAAAGCAGACCTTAAACGAGTTGGTATTCAGAGAAGAAGGACTGATTTATTATCGGCAGGGTTTGTTTCAGTTTTGGTCAAATTATGTATATAGCGGTAAATTATTCAAATTAATTATTGCCGGTATATCTTGGAATTTTTATTGGGAGATGGGATTTTTTGTAATTAGTCTATATTTAGTTTATAAATTCATACCTTCTAAAAACCGCTATCTTACAGCCTCCAATAAAATAGATTACAGTGATTTATTAGTAGAGCAAAACTCAATTATACTATATATTCTGGGTTTATCAATTTCTTTGTTTATCTTGTTTTTTATAGAAAAGAGTGATTCCACCAGTTTTAGATTATTGGATTTGATCCATACCGCCAGTTTTTGGGGTATATTTTTTATTGTGCTGGCTACGGTTATTTATTTTGTGGGAACCAAAAAAACAAAACAAAACTATATCCGCTCTATCGTAGTAATAACCATACCGCCTTTTATGATGTTGTGGATGATCTTGCGCATTCAAAGTCAGATTAATATTAGAACATCATATAAACTAAGAAATTTAGTAAATACAGCGGGGGTAAGCTTTGAGAAAATCAATGAACTAACCAGCACCCAATCATATCAGCAAATGTGGCTGACCGCGCTTATTACGGCTTCATACCTGTTGGGCAGCTTTATTATTATCTTGATAATTTTTAAATGGAATAAAAATTTGACTCAAGCTAAAGATAATCTGGAGATAAAAGTAGCCGAGCGCAGCCGGAAATTGGAAGAGGCGCAAGCAGCATTAATTGAGAATGAAAAATTGGTATCATTAGGCAGATTATCGGCGGAAGTTGCTCATGAAATAAATAATCCGCTGTACGGGGTATTAAATTATTCTGATATTTTATCTTCAAAGCTTAAGGACAAGCCGGATTTACTTAAGTATGTAACTATTATAAAAGGCGGCCTAAATTATATCAGCGCTGTCTTAAAGCAGTTAAGGGGTATATCGGAACCTACTGAACCGAGTTTTACCAAAACGGATATTATTAAATTAATAGATCATTGCCTTTTTTTGATGGATTATAAATTCAGCAGTAAAAAGATTAAAATAGTAAGAGAATATAACTGTATACCGCATGTTATAGATGCTGATTCTCAATTATTACAGCAGGTATTTATAAATATTATTCATAATGCCATTCAGGCGATGCCGGGTGATAATAATTTTACCGTAAGCCTGTTACGTATCAATGAAAACGGGGAGAAAATAAATATTAGTTTTAAAGACGATGGAGCGGGTATTTCTGAAGCTGATTTAAAAAATATTTTTCATCCGTTTTTTACTACCAAAAAGCAGGAAGAGGGAATGGGACTGGGTCTTACAATTTGTGAGAGAATCATTAAAAATCATCAAGGTGAAATCAAGGTGGAGAGTATCCTTGGTAAGGGAACAGTTTTTACCATAGAACTGCCTTGTCGTCATATAC
>JAJRXT010000156.1 GCA_024276125.1 bacterium | reverse complement strand
GGCGGGTTTGAAACCCGCCCCTACATCTGGAGGGGACATGCCCCTATCCTAGGTAAATTTTATGTTAATTAAATCTACATAAAACATCAACTAGCTGATATATTAAAACATTTTAGTTTTTCTTATACCGAACTCACGTTACCTATAGGTTCATTTGTAGAAATATTTGGTCTTACTATAGTTGTCATTCTGAGGCTGGAAGCCGAAGAATCTGCTGGCCTCTTCACACTATATATATTTCGTTTCGAGGTTGTGGCACAGTCTCTTCATTCAAAATGACAATTACCTTAAGTCAACAGCATTGGGCTTGTCACCTCCCGAAAGTTGCGGGCGGGGACAAGCCAGCGTTCATACAGCGGAATAAAATAAGGAAGATTTATGTCTAACTTAGGGTTATCATATCAATTTGCTGGAGATGGAGGCGGTTTATGAACACCTAATTTTACTCCGGTTGGCAGTCCTTTTCCAATTTGTTTTCCGCAGGACTTAAGCAAAATATACCATATACAATATTCAAACATACTGGACATGTTAAGATTTTCTTTTATTAAAAGGTGTAAATCACATGTCGGCTTACCCTTTGCCAGAGATTCCAAACCACGAAATAATTTATTTACGTAATTACTGGCACGGTTCCAATTAGCCAGCTCATCCGTATTATTTGTTTTTTCATAAAGCCAATAGGCTTTTTGTTTAATCATTTCATGTTTATTAATCCAACTGGTATCTGCGAAAGCCGTTAAGGTATCTTTGGATATAGCAGGAAAAACGGATGCGTTAGCGGTTCCCGGTAATGGTTCAATTTCATGACAGCCGTCTAAATAGTCTTTGTTTATTCTGTAGTCGTCATTGTTTACCGTTTTACCTCGTTCCTCCCAGATGAAATGTGCTTTTTTTTGCCTGTATTCATCCACATTGATTGAATTTAGGTAAGGGTAATAGTGTTACGGTATAAGACAACAAGAGTTTTTTTCTTAGGAATACAACTTTTACATGTTGATATAATCTCATCGGCCAACATACAACCAATAATATTCCCTGCCTCAAACCAATTGGCATGGACATCTTTTTCCGGAAACCTTGCCGATATTATTTCCGCCTTAGCTTTGTGATATGCCTTTAATTGTACTTTATCACACGCCATTTTTTAAGCCTCCGTTTTAGAACCAGTTTTTTTTTCTTTAACTTCATTGTCAGCTGTTATATCGATGTTTTCTAATTCTTCATTAGCTTCGGTCGTTTTAATCTCATCTATTATTCCTTCCATGACAGTTAACAGGCTATCTCTCCAGTCTTCCTCTGCTGTTTTTACTTTTGGGTCAACTTTATTTTTAAAGCTTTCACCAACCATTTTATTTACTTTTTCATCAATAAGTATTTTTATTCTTCTATAACCAATGAACCCTAAAATATAACCCACAACGCCCAAGACGGACAATAAAGAAGTTACACAAAGACTTGCGGCTCATATCGTATAACTTATCATATCATCTACTTTACTGATATCCTTTTCCAGACACTCTTCTCGCCTATTTATATCCAGGCTCAGACTGTCTTTTATAAGATCAATTTTTTGCTCTAGTCGTTTAGGTTCTGATTTAACTTTTTCCTCTACCTTGGCGATTCGCGTCTCATTATCACAATTATTGGACGCGTCAATGTTTTGGCTCCAGCCATGAGCAGGAAATAAAATGGTTAATATAAACAACAAAACGATAAGTAAACGGATTTTTAAGTAACATTGGTGCATATTGACTCGATTTTTTTAGTATTTAAATTAATCCTACCTTAAAGATCAAGCGCTTATGTCAAATTCAGGCAGCTTTAGTATTCTGGTTTTTTGACAGAAATCTATTTTTAAGTTTTTGTGTCTCTTGTTCGGCAAGTTCAAGCTTTTTTATTTTTTTCGATAATTTTTCTCTGTATAATTCTCTTTTTATATCCTTATATTCTCTAAGAAACTCTTGTTTTTGCTGCTCATCTAAGACATCTAAGCCTTTTTCTATACAAAATTCCGTGGTTTCGCGTTCTATTTTATTTTCTATTTGCCTTGCTTCTTCCGCCAGGTTATTTCTTATTTCGGTAAGATCTGTCTCTAATTTTGCAATTTTTTCTTCAAACCTATCAAGCATAAGCATCCCCTTTTTTATTTTGCATGTAATTATAATCTTACCTGACAGTCTTTGTCAAGACAAAACCAACATAGCCAAATATCATACTAATGAACATTTAGGATCACTGAAATTTGGGCTAAGGCGTGAATCTTTCATGAAATTTTTCTGATTAACAGATGCAATTTGCACATTTTTAATTGTATAAACTCAACTGTTATTGCAATGCGTAACATGAATGACCCTGCATATAAATTTTAGCATAAGAGCCATTTAAATTATATAGTAGCAGATAATATAAATCAATAAAAACTTGGCAGTATAATTCTGACTTTTATCCGTCTTGACTGTAGCATGCAATTTGTGCTATGGTAAGCTAATAATTTAATGCATTAATCTTTGCTGAGCCTCTAAAAAAAATTGTCAGAAGGTATATTCCTTTGATAAGCGGGAATATTTTTAACAAGATTCCCAATAGAAGCATTCGGGAATGACAGGTAACAAATAATCTTTCTGTGTTCTGGTTTAATTAAGGTTTTTTCCAATTATGAATACAATTCCTCCTCCTGAAAATAAGCTATGGGTGATTCCGCTGGGCGGGTTGGGTGAGATTGGGCTTAATATGATGGTTATGCGCTACGGCAATGACATTATTGTCATAGACTCAGGGCTGATGTTTCCCGATGATGAGATGCTGGGCGTGGATTTGGTGGTGCCGGATATTACCTATTTAAAGGAAAACCAGCAGCATATACGCGCTTTGATCCTTACTCACGGGCATGAAGACCATGTTGGCGCTCTTCCATATATACTAAACGAAATTGACGTGCCTATCTATGGCACTCGGCTTACTTTGGGCTTAATTGAAGGTAAATTGAGAGAACATGAGCTATTAGATAAAGCTCGCTTAAATACCGTATCTCCCCGGCAGATAATCGAATTAGGTAATTTTAAAGTTGAATTCATTCGCGTATGCCACAGTATTATCGACGGGGTTGGCTTGGGAATTACCACTCCGGCCGGTACAATTATTCACGGCGGTGATTTTAAGCTGGACCATACTCCGGTAGACGGTAAATTAACCGATTTATATAAATTTGCCGAATATGGTGAAAAGGGTGTTTTAGCCCTGTTCTCCGATAGTACAAATGCTGAGCGCAGCGGATATACCTTGTCAGAGACGGAAATAAGTCACAGTTTTGACGAAATTTTCCGCAAAGCGCCTGGCCGAATTATAGTCTCAAGCTTTGCATCCAATATACACCGTATCCAGCAAGCCGCTGATACCGCTGTAAAAATGGGGCGTTATGTTTGCCTGCTGGGTAGAAGCATTGTGAATAATTGCCGCGTGGCTATGGAATTGGGATATCTGAAAATTCCTGATGATTCGCTTATTGACATAAAGCAAATAGATAATTATCCGCAGGAAAAATTGCTGCTTATCACCACAGGCAGTCAGGGCGAACCCATGTCCGCCCTATCGCGTATGGCCATGAATGATCACCGGCAGGTAAAGATACAAGCAGGCGATACGGTTATAATATCCGCTAGAGTTATTCCGGGAAATGAAAAGTCAATCTCCAGGATTATAAATCACTTCTTACGCCGCGGTGCAAAGGTTATTTATGAAGAGGTGTCAGAAGTACATGTATCAGGCCACGCCTGTCAGGAAGAATTAAAGCTGCTGATAAATCTGGTGCGGCCTAAATATTTTATACCTATCCATGGAGAATATCATCATTTAAAACACCACTGCCAGCTAGCCCAAAGTATAAATATTCCCGAGGAGAATATTATATTAGCGGAAAATGGCGATATTATCGAATTCACACTGGATGACAGCGCCTTTGTTGCCGGTAAAATCGCTGCCGGCAGGGTATTTGTAGATGGTAAGGGTATTGGCGATGTAGGCGAGGTCGTACTGCGCGACCGCCAGCATTTGGGGACTGACGGTATGCTGATTACTATTATCGGCATAGACAAACAAACCGGAAATATTGTATCAGGACCGGATATTATATCCCGCGGTTTTGTATACGAAGATGAGTCTCAAGAATTATTAAACGAAGCCAAAGAAGTGATTATCAATATGTTAGACGAGCTGGAAGTTGAACTTAAAACCGAATGGGCGGTGGTAAAAACCCGTATCCGCAATACCCTAAAGAAATTCATATCACAGCGCATAGCCAGAAAACCCATGATCTTACCCATAATAATCGAAATATAACCTTAGCGGATGAATACCTACCAAGCTATTATTTTAGGCCTTATTCAAGGGTTGACGGAATTTCTGCCGGTAAGCAGTTCAGGGCATTTGGTAATCGCCCAAGCTTTGCTGCCAAATTTTACCTCACCCGGGATATTGTTTGATCTGTGGTTACATTTGGCTACTCTGGCAGCGGTGCTAATTTATTTTCGTTCCGATGTTGAGCGACTGTTGCTAAGTATATCTCCCTTGCCCAGTCATAGAGCGCTTGATCTGCACTTGGAACGCAAATTGGCGGGTCTTATCATTCTAGGCTCTGTTCCCACTGCTGTAATCGGTTTTGTGTTTAAAGATCAATTGGAAGGTATGTTTGAAAATGCCCTGCCGGTGGCGGTTATGCTGCTGGTAACCGGGCTTTTATTATGGCTGGCTGACAGGATGATGCACCATAGCGGCCGCGATATAGATAAAATGGGAATTTGGGATGCGCTGCTTATTGGTACGGTACAGGGACTGGCCATTATTCCGGGTATATCGCGATCTGGGTCAACCATTGCTACCGGTATATACTGCAAGCTGGACCGCGAGTTATCCGCCCGTTATTCCTTTCTGCTAGCCATTCCCGCTATTATGGGAGCGGCTTTACTTCAAGCTAAGGAATGGTCGCAATTATGTAATAGCGTAAAGGTGTTTCCATTGTTAGTTGGAGCGGGCTGTGCTGCAATTACCGGTTATCTGGCTATTGACGTATTGATGCGGGTGGTGGTGAAACAAAAATTGAGGTACTTTGCATATTATTGTTGGGCAGTGGGTATAATCAGCATAATCGCCCTATCGATATAAGGCTTGCCAAGAGGTTTACCGGCGTTTGTGTAATAGGCGCCCGCATATTTCATGAGAGATAGTAACTATCTGTAAAAACAATATAAATGGACAGATTGGTTCAACCAATTAATATAGTTATAATATGCGCCCTAAAGCTGGAGGCTCAGGGATTAAAAACAAAAGCTAAGCTTACGCGTGTTACCGGAACTCCTTTCCATTTTTTTAAAGGCGCTTATCAGGGAATAAGTTTGGCTCTGGTAATTTGCGGTATTGGTAAGATACGCTCTGCTGCGGCTGTTCAATGGGCGATAGATTATGCTAAGCCTGATATAATTATCAATTGGGGCAGTGCCGGGGGGGTTGCGCCCGACATTAAACAGGGGGATATAATTGCCTCAAGCTGCGTGATAGAGCATGATTTTTATGCAAGCTCTTCCCCCAAAATTCCTGCAAACCGGATATTGCTTGATCTTGCCTGTTTAGATAAACAAATACAAGCCGGAATACTCGCCAGCGCCGATCAAAATATAAATACGAAAGAACAAAGACAACATATATGGCGCGAATATAAAGCCTCTGCTTGCGATTGGGAGTCTGCGGCTGTCTTAAGCGCAGCCGCCATAAACCGGATTCCTGCCCTGTCCTTAAGGGTTATTACCGATATAGAGGAGCGCTTATCCAAAAAGGAATTTATTACCATGGCAAACCGGATAATCGCCAGAAACACCCATGTTTTGCTTAATTTTATCAATAAATTAAAAGATTTAAACCGGCATGGTCTACAAATCCCGACAAAACCTTACCCTCAGGTGCGGGTGCAATAACCCGACTACTGTATCATTGCAATCAATGGGTTATAAAGACAACACCCTTTTTTAGGAAGTATATACCCGATTTTTTGTCTAAAAAATACAAGCCAGCCTGTTTACATAGAATAATTATCTTATTTAAGTCTAATAACACCAATAAATACAACAGATTGTCCCCAATCGCTAAAGATGCTGAAAAAAACGCTGGAATTGTATAATATTTGCTTATATTAATAATACTAATAACTTTCGGGTTATATTTCATTATTTAGACAACCGTAACAATCGGTTGTTTTGACTAAAATATAGAGAGAAAGACAATGTTTTTCAAGAGGTTAAAAAACCAAGCAGGCTTTACCTTAATTGAGTTACTGATTGTGGTAACCATAATAGGTATACTGGCGGGAATCGGTGTTCCCATTTATTCTAGGTATTTATTTTCTGCACAAGCGGCAGAAGCCCCCTCTCAGCTTATGGCATTAATAGGATTCGTGCAAGGTTTTGGACGCGCTCATCCTGAAGGTGCATTTACAGGTCCCTTGGGTGATAATGCTGAAAGGCTTACATCAGATGTGGCAATAGATACCTCCGATTGGGTGGAAGAGGTGGTAGGTACTAGAAACGAGTATTTCGATTTTTACTATTGGGCGCCCGGTAATTGCCCTTTAGGAGGTAGCGGCGGAGCTTGTTTGGAAGCCCGCGGAGACGGCGATCCCTTTCTTGTGACTAACCGCATGTTTGTATACTTAGATACTGATGGAAATGGGAATCTGGATATAGAAGTCTGGTCATCTACTGGCAGATTATCCGACGTTTTACCATATTAGAAATATCTTTAGTAGATGCCGACCTTTAGGTCGGCTCCTCGTACGTACAGGGCAAGTCCTAAAGACTTGAGCAAGCGACAGCCAACCTTAACGGCATCTACAATAAAGATTTGCTATTATCTAAATTTAGCTAACATGTTATCGCCAATCAGCTTAAGGCTGATACTGCTCATCTGTAAAATTCCCAGCGGTCGGCTTACGACTTCTACGTTTCCCTCTTTTATAGCCCGTATAACAGAATGTATGTTTTTTTCCGCATCTATAAAGGAATAATTAATTCCCAATTGAAAAGGAAAATGGCTGTCAGACATAGCGATTATAGGTAAATTATATTTTTGGGCGCAGCTTAGGGCTTTTTTATTAAAGTTTATCTGCTTAGAATAAAAATGGCAGAATTCAAGCCCATCGAATACATTACTGTTTAGTTCAAAATCTCCGTTAAGCGAAGTAGAACCGGGATAAAAGGGATGAGGCGCCAGGCACAGATTATCTGAGCTCTTTAATTTTTCAATATCTTTAAATGTTTTAATCCGATATCTGTTAAAGTCAAAATTATATAATAATACATGCTTTTTGTTTATGTTAGCCTCAGTACCGGGAATCAATAAAATATCTTTAGAGGCCGCATAATCTATCAGATTTTGATTGTAGGTAACTTCATTATGGTCGGTTATGGAAATAACGTCAAAACCTTCTTTATGGGCGGTGTCGATTATTTCCAGGGCCGGATGCTCGTTTGAACGAGTTTGTTTGTATTCAAGACTATGAATATGTAAATCTATTTTTAATTTCATATCTAGCGCAGCAGTCACAAAAGACTGTCTATTAAAAAGTTATTATTTACTGATAAATGTTTTTACTTGTCTCAAAATAGTGCAAGATTGGCTCCAAACTTGACCGGTAAAGAGGACTTTATTAATAGTAGAGGAAATCTCGTTTTTTTTACCTTTATTGCGGTAATTTGCAGATATGAGCCTCCGATTACTACTGTAAATTATAACCTTTTTCCAGCTAAAAATCCACTTCTCAAAACCGCCCATAACCAGTAATAAGATGTTGACAAATTTACAATCATAAGATAGTATCTTTAATATAATCATAAATGAAATAATAGATATCTTTAACGTATATTATTCATAAATCTTGGCCGAATCATGTTAAACCTATTACAAAACAGTATGATAGCGCAAGGGTAGAGGCACTGAGTCTGTTTTTTTATCTTTAAACATTAAATTAATATAACAAAAAAATATCCCATTACCTTAAAATTAAAATAAGTGAGAATCTCAAAAAAAGATTTACACTTAATTAACTCAACAAAAAACAATTACATTGAATATAAGCATTTTTATATAACTTAATTATTACTATGTAAGCTTGTCTACAAAAAACCGTCTTTTGTCTGTGTCCTTTTGGTCTCTGATACATAAAATATTCGCCAACCCTCATGGAATATACGGGTTAAGCATCAAGCAGTTATTCACAATTAAGATATAGCGTTAGCCGCAAGTTGCGCATAACGCTAGCAAAACCGCAGGTTCTCGTTATTAACCTTATAATTTAAGGGAAAACAAAATGAAAAAAAATGCAGTATTAGGAGTATTTGCTTTTCTGGCAGTTTCTGTAGTTACTTTTGGTTTATCAGGCAAGGTTTGCGCTAAGCAAACTACAAAAACCGACGGAGCCACAAAAAGCAGTATCGTAAGTAAATATGCTAATCTGCCGCTTTATTTTATCAAAAATAAGGGGCAAGTCAATGATGCCGTTAAATTTTATGAACAGGCGGGAGGACATACTACACTGTTTACCCCAAATGGGGTGTATTTGTCGTTGATTAAAAATCAATCTGCTAAATTATTAGACAGTAAAAAAAATGGATTAACATCTAAGACTGTAAAACTTATCCCTCTTTCTGCAAATAAAGATGTTCAAATTATCGCAGAGGACTTACAAAAGGGTAAAATAAACTATCTTACGGGAAACCAGCCGCAAAAATGGCTAAGCAATATCTCAACTTATAAAACCGTAAGGTATAAAAATGTTTATAAGGGTATAGACATAAAATTCTACGGCAATAACAAACAGCTTGAATATGATATAATAGTAGCTCCAGAAGCAAATCCGAATTTAGTTGCTCTTTCATATGAAGGAGTAGACGCTCTTAAAATAACCGAATCAGGCGATTTACATATTATGCTTGAGAATGGTTATCTTCTTCAGAAAAAACCTTATGTATATCAAGAGATAAACGGCGTAAAACACGAGGTTGCCGGAAAATTTAAAATCATTAAAAACGGTACGAGCAAGGTATATGGTTTTGATGTCGCATCTTATGACAAAAAGTATCCGCTTATAATAGACCCAGTATTGATATATTCCACTTATTTAGGCGGAAGTGATAATGAAGTAGGTTACGGTATTGCAGTGGATGATACGGGAGCCGCATATATAACCGGCTATACCGCTTCACTTGATTTTCCTGTGTTAAATCCAGTCCAAGGCGCCATCGCCGGCGTTATTGATGCCTTTGTAACCAAAATAAATCCCGCAGGCAGCGCTCTTTCATACTCAACGTATCTGGGCGGAGCCGCTGTTGATGTAGCGCGAGGTATCGCTGTAGATGGTGCAACCGGAGAAGCATATATAACTGGATATACAAATTCCACTAATTTTCCTGCGGTAAATCCATACCAGCTAGAACTGGCCGGAAGTTATGACGTCTTTGTAGCTAAATTGGATGCTGCCGGCAGCGCTCTGTCATATTCCACTTATTTGGGCGGAACCAGTTATGATAAGGCTTTTGGTATAGCAATTGATTCGGCCTCAGCAGCTTGTGTTACCGGTCAGACTAAGTCTGCTGATTTTCCGATGCCGGCGCCGGCTTCATTGCAGCCTGCGCTTGCCCCTAGTTTTGATGTTTTTGTAACTAAATTTGATTCAGCCGGCAGCGCTCTGTCATATTCCAAATTATTTAG
>JAJRXT010000031.1 GCA_024276125.1 bacterium | reverse complement strand
TACCAACTGCTGAATTTTGACAAATGGTTTAGCCATAGCCTATATAATCTCCCTGTTTTAGATGATTAAGCCCTAATATACAGGATGATTGTAACACGAAACTTAATGTTTATCCAAGACCCTGGAATCCATATTGAGCCATCTTGAAATCCAACATGCACTTAACTTACCTTTTATCACTGTATTGCTATTAATGACTCGCAAGGTATATGACATTAACACAAGTTCTGTCAACAATAACTTCTTAAAAAATACTGGATTCCTGCCTTCGCAGGAATGACAGATTGAGAACATTATTCAGTTTTTAAGCAGTTACGACACAGTCTCGAAGCGAAGCTGACCGAAGAATCTGCCCCCGTATGCGAGCAGATTCTTCACTCCACTTCGTTTCATTCAGAATGACAGTTCTCTTAAGTCAACAGCATTTGAGACTTAGGGCGATGCGCCCCTTAGCGTTTAGCCATAAGAGACAGGGCGTGCTTTAGCATTGCCTCTAAGCCTTTATCTGCTCCCAAGGCCTTGATTGATTTTCTCACCGCCGCGCGTGATGCTTCCTGTTTATAACCCAAATTAACCAAAGCGGAAACTATATCGTCTATTTTATTCTTATTTTTAATGTCATCTTCTATGGAATCGCTCTCAGCTTCAGTTATACTTTTAGCCAGCTTATCCCGCAGCTCCATTATCAGTCTTTCAGCTACTTTACGGCCAACGCCCGGAATTGTGGTTATAACGGCTATATCCTCTGCTACAATAGCGCGCTTTAATTTATCCGCCGCTAGTCCCGAGAGTATATTACGCCCTAAGCGCGGGCCGATTTTAGATACTGAAATCAGCTTTATAAATAAATCTTTTTCCGCAGGCGTCCAAAATCCAAACAATTGAATAGTATCTTCCCGAACGTGCATATATACATGCAATTGAACGCTGTTTCCAATATCCGGTAATTTGTAATATGTACAAAGCGGAATAAGGAGTTCATAACCAACCCCCGCAACATCTACAATAATACTATCAGGCGATTTATGCCGCAGGCGGCCATTAAGATAAGCAATCATAATTGTTGTTTTATACCAAATTTACATTACATTAATATTGTAGACGCCGACCTAAAGGTCGGCGTCTACAGCGACTACATATCCAAATCAGACACCCTCGCAGCGGGCTTTGATCTTCATGCTGTGTATGTGACAAATAGCCACCGCCAGGGCATCGGCGGCATCGTGTGGTTCGGGAAGTCTGTCTAAATTAAGTATGGCGCGCACCATTGTCTGTACCTGATATTTATCAGCCCGTCCATATCCCACTACCGCCTGTTTTACCTCTAAAGCGGAGTATTCAAATAAGAGTAGATTGCAAGCGGCGCCGGCAATTATGGCAGCGCCTCTGGCTTGTCCTAATTTTAAGGCGGCCTTTACATTATGCGCTAAAAAGACTTCCTCTACGGCTACAATATCCGGCTGATATTGACTTATTGCTATTTGTAATTCAGTATAAATACGATGCAGTCTATCGGCGGCGGGTTGTTTTGCCTTTGTCCGAATTGCGCCGTACGCTACGGCTGACAGGCGGTCTTTTTCTTCTTGTACTATACCGTAGCCGGTGCAGCTAAGTCCCGGGTCTATTCCTAATATACGCATTTATATTAGCTTAACTCTTCTTCTGGGATATCGAAATTGGCATATACCTGCTGGATATCATCATGTTCTTCTAATTTTTCCATAAGTTGCAGCATTTGTCTGGCGTTTTTTCCTTCCAGCTTTATAGTATTTTGAGGTATTTTGGTTACTTCAGCCAGCGAGGGTTTAATTCCCTTATCCTCTACGGCTTTTTTAACCTGCTCAAATGTATCCGCCTCAGTAATAATTTCATAACCGGCATCTTCGGTTTTCATATCCTCAGCGCCGGCTTCCAAGGCTATATCAAGCAAGTCGTCCTCGTTTATTTGTTCACGGTCAACTAAAATCAGTCCCTTTTTGTCGAATATCCAGGCTACGCAGCCGTTTTCACCCATATTACCGCCGTGTTTGGAAAACAAATGACGCAATTCTGATACTGTACGGTTTTTATTATCAGTAGTAGTCTCCACCAGCACGGCTACGCCGCCGGGTCCGTATCCCTCATAGCATAGCTCTTCATAAGTTACCCCCGGTAATTCGCCAGTACCCTTTTTTATGGCGCGAATAATATTATCCTGCGGCATATTGGCGTCTCTACCCCTTTGGACAGCCAGCCTAAGACGAGAATTACCCTCAGGATCACCCCCGCCAATACGAGCGGCAACAGTAATTTCCTTAATCAATTTAGTAAACATACTACCGCGTTTAGCATCAACCAGCGCTTTTTTATGCTTTATAGAGTGCCATTTTGAATGACCTGACATGAAAATTTCCTCCTAAATGAATAAGCTTATATTTTAAAACCGGTTCTACCCGAATTATTAATCTGGCTTACAATCTATTCAAATTTTGCTATTATGCTAACATAGTCAAAAAAATATTTAAAGCATAAAAAATCAGGGCTGCTTATTTCGCTAACAAACACTTATTTTATATTTTATTAACCCCAATTATTCGGGCTAAGCATTATACAAATTGGTTTTTAGCTTGACTAAACAAAAATATTTGGTATGGTATTAAATGTAAAACTTTATAATCGCTGTATTTAAAAAAAGGTTATTGTAAAAAATAATCCCATTCCGCCTCCTAAAACAGATTCCAAAAATTAATAATTCATGTTACGCAAAACTTGCTTTTAAATGTAGGGTGGATCAAGCCCATATTATAAAAGAGCTTATAACGATATGTTGGGCTTACGTTTTCTGAGTGTTGCGAATCCACCATTATGGTGTGATGGATTCGGGGGAATCATTGTATAATTTTATTGTCTTTAATTTAGAACGAATACTTGTTATATCAGACCCCTTAATCCACCCTACGGCAACATTCTTATTTTCTTGCGTAACATGAGTTAATAACAAGTAAATTTACCGCTATGATTAGAACCATGAAAATAGCGGGCATAATGAATTAGTATGCTATGAAGCTAAATAATAATAAAATATGGTCGCAAGAGAATTTTTCTTTGTTTAATGTCTTATTAATAATGGTAGTTATCTCTATTCTGGCTTATTTGGGGTTAAATTTATTTCCATTAAGATCAAAAACAAAGTCGGAAATTGTTAAGGATAAAGAGCAATTACAACCTCTGTAAGGTAAAAAAACGTGAGGGATTATTTTGATAAATCTGTTTCCATACACCATTTATTAAAAACAATAAGGGGCGCCCCATGCGAATCAGTAAAAAGGCAGCCAAAAAAAATATCTGATAAGAATACAGACGATGGCTATAATCAAAATACAACCGGTACAAAAGTCAAACAACGCCAGCTAAAACTCTTAAAACGCGAGCTAAAAAAAGCAGACGCCATGCTTTGTCAATTAGAGCAAGAAGATAATCCCTGTTCAACTAAGTTGAAAGCTCCTTTAGTATTAAGCTCTTCCGCCAATAACACCCTGCCGCCCATTTCATTAATCCGCAAAAGCACGCAGGTAAAATCATTGTACGATAAAACATGTCTCGGCCTGGATATCGGTTCGCGCTGTATAAAAACCGTTGAACTAGGATATACCACGGGGGGATATGTTCTTTTGCACTATGCCATTGCCGAGATAATTTCTGATACCAATATCTCCCTAAATACTAAAGCTGCAACAGAGGCGATAAATCAAAGTATATCCGGCATAAATACCAAAAAAACTATAATAAACACCTGTATCGGCGGCGAATCTACTATAATTCGCCAAATATCCATGCCGGTTATGCCAATGCCTGAATTATCTTCTCTTTTACAAATAGAGACCAAAAAACTTTTTCCTAATAAAAAAAAACAAATGGATTTAAATTTTCACTTATTAGAAAAAAGTAATGGTAATGCTCGAACAAAGGTATTATTAACCCTTGTTCCCCACCATGTTATGTTAAATCATTCACAATTTTTACAATTAGCGGATATTAAACCCAATCTTATTGAAATAGCTCCGCTTAGTTTGTTAAACAGCTATCTTGAAACTGGAAATTATAATCCAGATGAAATCGTAGCTATCTTGGATATTGGGGCTGAAAATTCCAGTTTAAATATTTATCATGAAACGGGCGGTTATTTTATTCGTAATCTCAGCATCTCGGGAAACAGCTTTACCAAGCAAATACAAAAAGTATTAAACAGGGAATTTATAGAAGCTGAAGATTTTAAGCAACATGCAGATAAAAATATTATTTTCTTGCTTTATCCTATACTGCAAAAGATGACTCGGGAAATTCGTCAAAGCCTTGTCTATTACCGCAATAAAAGCCTGAATAATAATTTTAAGCGGCTGCTTCTAACCGGAGGCGGAGCTAAATTGCCGCATATAGATACTTATCTGGCTTCTGAATTGGGTCTAAAAGTAGAAATATTTAATCCGCTGGATAACTTAAACATCGACACCAGCCCTTTTTACAAAGCGGATTTAGCCGATTTATCATGCCAATTTGCGACTGCTATGTCTTTATCCCTTAGAGGCTTTAAACTAAAGCACAGCCTATTACGCCTTCCTGCGGATTAGGATAATCAAATCAGTTTGCCTTTCAACTCTACCCCTCCCGTTTTTACTTGTATCCTCGCATGAGATGCTTTAGAATAAGGACGATTTTTCAATTACGGCACATCCTCGAAGTAGAAGGGGCGGCGGCTTGTCCCCGCCCGAGCAGCGTTAATGCTGTTGACTTTAAGTAGCTGTCATTCTGAACGAAGCAAAGCGCAGTGAAGAATCTGTATACATATGCGAGCAGATTCTTCGTCCTTACGGACTCAGAATGACGGACTAATAAGAGCTATCCATCTTAAGTCAAAAACATTGCCTAAGCAGCGGGATATGTTAGTATCCTTATGCCAAACTTAATAATAATTATAAACAGAGAATTCCATGATCTCCCCAAAAAAAACATATATTATCAATTTGATCGGTTTGTTTTGTTTGTCAATACTGTTTATTAATCCTACCCCGCTTTTAGCGCAAGACAATCAGGTCTATGTGATTACCGGAGCGCATCAGGATTTAGCCGGCGAAAAAAACTGGATGATGTATGCTAATCAATTAAAAGACCATATTGAGCTAATAGAACGCATGCCGGATGCCCGTTTTTGTATGGGAAATACATTTGGCGTAAAACATTTTCTAAGCGTATACCCTGAATACAAAGACAGGCTGAAAAAACTCATGCGCCAAAATAAAATATCCTCGCCTGCTGAATGGGTGGATTTTGAACCCGACTGGTATTCCGGGGAATTTTTGGTAAGAAGCATAGCGTATGCAAAATATTGGCTGGAATCAGAAGTTGCGCACGACAGTCATTGGGCGCACCTAAACGATACTCCCAGCCTTACTCAGCAGTTTGCCCAAATCCTGAATAAATCAGATGTAAGCCTGTTGGTGGGGAATAATTTTCGTTTAGGCTATCCGCCGGTATCCGGCCGGGAATTTTATTATTCCGGTCTGGATGGCTCTGATGTGTTAATCTACATGACAGGCTATAATGATCTGCTTTATTTCGGTAGTGAAATTAGTATACGTTATTTAGTAAATGAATATAAATTACCCTATAAATTCGGTCCTCTAAAACTGAAACTGGAGCAGGCCATAAGCGATTTAGGTACAGAGGCTATTTTATCAAAGGGCGTATTAAATAATTGTAATACATGGAACAAGGAATATGCAAAAAAATATAATTTCAGTATGCACTTTAAAACCATTGAGGAAGTTACATCTGAAATAAATAAAAGGATAGCCCGCAATAATATAAAATTCCCGCGTTTGGCCGGGTTAAAGAACCCTTGGGTTTGGGCGGGCGAGGCTTATGGACAGACTCCGGCCAGACAAAGAGCAACAGTGGAAAATATGCTGCCTACTATAGAAAAACTGGCAAGTATTAATGAATTATTGGGTATTGCTCCCTATCCCAATAAAAAAATAGATAAAATATGGGAGCATATCCTTTGGCCGCCCGATCATAATTGGGGCTGGAAACCAAAAATCGAAACCCACAAGATAGCCTATCGACTTACTAAAGATTTGCTTAAACAAAAAATGCAGCAATTAGCAGATAATATAAAATGGGAAGCCAAAAAAGGCGTCCCGATTATTGTATTTAATCCCTTAAATTGGGTAAGAGACGATTTTGTAAAAGTAAAAACCAATATAAAAGAAACGCTTAATGACTGGGTAATTACGGATTATACCGGCAAATTGGCAGCCTCGCAAGAGATAAGCAGTAAATATAACGGCGACGGCACAAAAACGGTGGAAGTTTTGTTTCGCGCTACAGATATACCCGCAATGGGATATAAAACCTTTTATATAACCGGCAGGGCTGATAAAAATCCTATAAAAAAGCAAACCAATCTGTCAATTGGCGATAATTATATAGAAAATAAATTCTATAAAATCAGCGCCAATAAAAAAGATGGTATAACCAGTATTTATGATAAACAAAACAAAGAGGAATTACTAAATAATAGCGCAGGTTATCCATTTGGTTTTATGGGGCTTACCAGATATAAATTAGAACAGGTACGCATGAATATCAAAAATATTGATATTAAAAAAGGGGCTGTAAAAACCGAGCTTAATTTAGAAGGACTTTTATTTAAGTATCCAGCCGGTATGAAAATAACGCTTTATGCCGACAGCCCTAAAATAGACATAGATGTAGTAATGGATTATGAAAAATTTGCCAGTAAGGAATATCAGGACAAGATGCAGCCGCATATTTTTATTATGCCCTTTAAATTAGACGATTATTCTATGCGGGTTGGCGTGCCCTACGGCAGTATTCCTAATCTCAGGCCGACCAGATATACCAATACCAAGCTGTCTAAGCGGGCGCCGGCTAAAACTTTTATCTCACAAGGACAGTGGCCGCAGAAGTTTCGTTTTGAATTAAGCGATTGGAATATAGCCGTGCAAAAATGGTTTAATATAGGGGATAATGATTATTCTATCGACGTAGCCTATAAAAACATGGAAACCAGAACATATATGTTAGGCAATAATAAAAAACTGCCGGCTGTACACCTTTTGCAAAGCTTAAAACCGCAAAAGTATGACTGGCATTTTGTTATACGCCCTCATATGGGAGACTGGAAGCAGGCTGACAGCCCACGGTTTGGCTGGGAGGCCTCTAATCCATTATTGGCGGCGATAGCGTTACGCAAAGGTACATTGCCGCATAAGACAAGTTTCATGCAAGTTGATGGAGCTAATCACAATGTTGTATTGACTACCTTTAAAAAGGCATTTGATAATAATGGTTATGTATTGAGATTTTATGAGACAAAAGACGAAGATAGCGAGGTTAAAATACGGTTAAATCCACTGCTTAATATCCCAAAGGCTGAAGTATCGCGTATTAATATGGTAGAGAAACCCTTTAAACTATTATCCAGAAAGGCTGATGATTACAGCATTCCAATTTTAAGTCAGGGTATTGAAAGTATACGTTTTTTTAAAACGGCTATGACTGATGTTATAGAACCTGATGCAATTAATGACCTTAAAATAAGCGAGCCTAGTTCCCTAAGCCTTAAATTAAACTGGCACGCTGCCGGAGACGACGGTAAGCAGGGTACGGCAGATAAGTATGAAATTGCTTATTCCACTAAAACCATTAACTTGCAAAATTGGAATCAGACGGCCAAAATTAAAAATCCGCCTAAACCAAAAGCAGCCGGCAGTATACAATCTCTTACGGTAAGCGGCTTATCCCCGCATACAACCTATTATTTTGTCATACGGGCAATTGATGAGACCGGCAATAAATCAGCGCTGTCTAACATTGCCCAAGGTGCGACAGAGAAAAAGGACAATGTCCCCCCGGGTGATATTATTGATTTATCCGTGACAGAATCAAGCGCCACTACGGTTAGCCTGTCATGGAGCGCTCCGGGTGATGATAAGTTTAGCGGAAAAGCCGCCGCATATGACTTGCGTTATTTGGATGAGGAGATTGATATTAGCGCTTGGGAGGATGCCATAGCAGTAACTAAACTCAAAGCGCCTAAAGCGGCAGGTGTAAAACAGCAATATACTATTAGCGCTCTTAAGCCTGATACGACTTATTATTTTGCGATAAAAAGCGTAGATGAGGCGGATAACTATTCGTCATTATCTAATATTGTCAGCGTTAAAACCAGAGGGTTAAAGCACATTGTTTTACAAAACGGCGTAAACGGTTATAAGGGTTGTATTGACACCTATTTATCACATGTAAATGAGGAAGAAGGACAAATGGTCTATGGGGAGGCTCAAACTATGCGTACATGGGCATGGGGAGCGAGGCCCATACTTGTAAAATTTAATCTTTCATCTTTACCCGAGCAGGCTAAAATTAATAAGGCGGTACTTCGGCTTTATTGTTATGATATTACTTATGCGGATGCTGGAGATGCCCGCTGTTACCGGATTACCCAAGACTGGAATGAGAGCGCCAATTGGCGTAAGAGGAATAATAAGCACAACTGGAATACAAAAGGCGGCGGGGCGCCGATTGACCGCAAGCGCGATTATGGTTCGGGCGGCGGCGGTGTGATAGCAAAATCTTCTGTTACCGACGGCGGGGTTTGGGTTAGCTTTACGGTTACTCCGGCGGTAAGTGACTGGATGGATAAAAAATATGCTAATTACGGCTTTCTTATACAGGGGAATTGCAATGATAATTGCGGGATGTATTATCATTCCTCGGAATATAAAAAAGATATTTCACTAAGACCTGTACTGGAAATTGAGTATGACCCTGGAAAATAAGCTGACCGATAGTAAATATCCCTGTATTTTGCTATCGGGTATCATTGCTCTTGCGGCGTTGTTTTATTATCCCACTTTAAAATCATATTTTATTGTAGATGATTTTATGTGGCTGGAAGTAGTGGCAGACAGGGGATTATCGCAGATAGGTTCTTTTTTTACAGATGTACGCAGCGTGGGTTTTTACCGGCCGTTTATAAAACTTTCCTTTTGGCTGGATTATTGTATATACGGTATAAATCAGCAAGGTTATCACATAACCAATATAATACTTCATTGCATAAACATTGTGCTGGTTTTTATGCTCATTATGCGGTTGTGTAAAAACAATAAGACAGCAATACTCTCCTGCCTTATATTCGCCTTACATCCCATGCACACCGAATCAATCTCCTATCTTTCAGGGCGCACGGAGCTTATCCACGGCTTATTTTATCTCACCTGCCTGCTGTCTTTTATCGGTTATCTTGGCAATCAATCTAACCGCAGGTTAAATTACCTGTCTTTAGCTGCCTTTATTCTAAGCCTGCTTACCAAAGAGACGGCGGTCAGCCTGATTATTATACTTTATTTAACCGATTTGCTGTTTCGGTTTAAGAATAATCAAAAAATAAACTTACTGGACAATAAGGCTATTTATGCTCCATATGTTGTTTTTTTGTTTGCTTATATAATTCTGCGTCAATTTGTAATTGGGGCTACGGTATATAAAATCAGGTTTGACGATATGTTGTTTAGACCGATATATTATTTTATGCGGATTTTCATGCCGGTAAATATGCAATCGCCTTGGATAAAGAGCATAGCATCCATTATTACGCAAAACATAATTCTGCTTATTCCTATCGGTCTTTTTTTCTTATTTGTTCTATATTATATTTCTTATCACTTATTGTATAAGGAATCCCGAGAGGATAGATATCTTTTATATTATTGTTTATGCTGGATTGTGATTATTTTTTTTCCTGTATATTTTAATCCGGGCGAGCGTTATGCCTATCTGCCTTCTATTGGTTCTGCTCTTATTTCTTCGATGTTAATTATAAAGGGGTTGGAAAGGCTTCAATCCGGCGGCAGAATTGCGGCTAAGATTGCTAAACCGCTATTAGGCATAATTCTTATTGGTATAATTTCTTTTTGTTATGTAAGGATTACAGAGCGTAACGCTATATTTGATAAAGTAGGCAAAATTGCACGTAATTCTATTACGCAGTTGATTCAATTACAACCTGAGATTCTGCAAGGGACTATTCTTTATTTTATCAATCCGCCGGAGTATTGGATAAGGGAATCAGAAATTTGGACAAGGCCGTTTTTTACCACTTTTGATAAAGCGGTACGGGTTTATTATCACGACCTTTCGCTTAATATATATTATTCTAGGGAAGATAGGCTTATTGAACAAAAAGATAAAATAGATTTTTTAATTAAATCGGGATTTAAGAAAGCTATAGAGAGCAAAACGGATGTATTGGTATTTGAATACGGCAAAGATGGTTTAAGCGAAAAGCAGGCGGAGTACAGGCGTTTAGTATCGGATTAAAGTTGGAAGGGGTTGGGTAATGTAGTTTTTTACAAATTGCATTTTTATAATGTGTATGATAAGATAGGTAAATCAAAAATGAGCGATGTTAAACTTATCATAAAAAACTACTAATATAATAATTCGTATATGATTTTTTTCTAAAGAGTTGTCATTTACTAGATCATCATATATATTGTAAATCTTTATTGTGAGGGTAAGAAAAAAATGGGAATTAATTTAGTTGATTTGTTACCCCCGGAGCATCTCTGCTTGGAGCTTGAGGCTACAGAGAAAATCCCGGCTATTAAGGAAATGGCTGATATGTTGGATAATACCGGCAAGATAGAGGATAAAAAAATTTTTCTAAAATACCTGTTGGAACGGGAAGAATTAGAAACTACCGGTATTGGAGACGGAATAGCGCTGCCGCACGGCAGGACAGACGTTGTTAGAGAAATGTGCATGGTTTTTGCACGCTCTTCTACAGGTATTGATTTTGAAGCGCTGGACGATAAACCGGTAAGACTTTTTTTTCTCATTGCCGCGCCAAAAAGCGAGTCTACCAAGGTACTTAAGCTATTGGCTAAAATCTCCAGACTGCTTCATAATAAAAATTTCCGCGAGACTTTGTTGCAAGCTAACAGCAAGCAGCAAATAATTGACCTTATTTCTAAACAGTGATAATTATTATTTAATATGATTTCTAATATGAAAAACTGCACATATTTATTGGTAATAGTGCTAAATAAAGAAGAATTTTTAGAAGATATTCTAACTGCGTTTGTAGAAGTCGGAATTAGTGGAGCTACTGTTGTCGACAGCGTAGGAATGGGGCGCGTTCTGGCATATGATGTACCGATTTTTGCCAGTTTGCGTAAAACTTTGGAAGGGCGTTATTCGGCTCCTTATAATAAGACTATTTTTACCGTAATTCCCAATGAAGATAAATTGCATACCACTATAGAACTAATTGAACAAATACTTGATTTGGATGTTCCGGGCGCCGGTCTTTTATTTGCGGTAGCAATCAGCATAGTTAAGGGATTGTCCGCCGAGGGACCGGATTTTTAATTCGGGTTAGCCCATACGAAAAATGCGCATTTTGTGCGCTAGACACCCGCCGTTGCATTGCCCCCTGCGGCGGTATTTGCAACTGCGGCATTTTTGCAGGCCGCAGAATAGATTAAATGGCGAAAATTTCTGTTTATAAAAATCAGTTAGCTGCCGGTAATTATTGTAATCGGTTAATTTTTGATTGTACATATATGACAACGGAAAACAATACCAGGCATCAAGCCCAGGGCTGATATCTATAGCCGGCGCACAATAAAATCCCAACAACACATTATATGTGTACAGCTTACCCAATTGAAGCTCATCAAACATACACATTATAAAACCGCAGTCAAAGGCGATTTTAACATCCGCCTTATCGCATTTTACGGCAAAATCTACAATGGATGAAGCAAGCTGCGAATAATCCGTAAGCAGTAAATGTGAGTTTGGGGCTTTTAAAATCGGCTGAGATACGCTCAGGCGGATATATTTACGCAGATTATATTTGTAAATTAAATCCAGCATAAAATCAAATTTTAATCCAAGCTTATAAATATTAAAACCTAATCCAACCCGCTTACCCAGCGCTTTAAATGTTTGGCATATTTTATACCATTGAGCCTTGGACATATCATCTGGATGATTGATATTAACCAATATGTTTAGACGCTCCTCGTCTATCTGATCTAAAAAATCCAGCACATTATCCGCTATAAGGCCATTAGTAAATATATTCAGATTAAAACCCTCTGCCAGCACCTTTTGACCTAGTGGAATAAATTCAGGATGCAAGGTAGGCTCGCCGCCTAGTAGAGAAAATTCATTTATCTGAGATTTCTTAAAAAAATCAATGATATATTCTAATTCAGCCGGCTTAAGATTATGGGATTTATCCGGGTTATCCGCAACGCGCCCCCGCGCAAAGCAATAGCTGCATTTGCGGTTACAATGATTGGTTAATACAATGTTTGCCATAAGTATTACTGCGCTACAATCTTTGAAAAATCGGCAATAGGAGAAAAAGCCGCCTTTATCTCCGCAAGCAAATTAAAGCGATTAAGGCGAAGATTTGTTCTTTTATCCATTACCAGTACATCGTCAAAGAATTTATCCACATAGGGTTTTAAACCAGCCAATTCCGTTAAAACAGAATCATAGTCGTTTTTATTCATTAAAAAGTCCAATTTGTCTTTAATCTGCTTAAAATGGTTATATAATTCTTTTTCCGCTTGCTCCCCTCTGTCCTCGAGCAATATTTCGTTAACCTCTTCTGGCTGATAATCTTCAGGGATAATACGGGCAACGCGCCTGAAGGCGATCATCAACGGATCAAAATCCGCCCGCTTGCTTAGGTTAGATAAAGCCTTAAGCCGTAATTCGGTGTCACGTATATCGTCAAATCCGGCGGATAACACCGCATCCACCAGATCATAACGGTATTTTTTAAAAATCGTTTCCAGCCGCTGGTAAAACAACCGGTTAATATTGCAAGTTATCTCATCAATATTTCTGGTGATTTTATTTTCATATAATTTAAGGGCTTTATTTATTAAATCCCGTATAGAAAAACTGACCTTTGACTTAAGAAGCATATGGATAACAGCCATAAGCTGGCGTTTTATAGCATAAGGGTCTTCCGAGCCGGTAGGCAGCATACCCACCCCAATATAACCCGCTACAGAATCAATTTTATCGGCTATATTTACGGCTATATCCACCAGCTCAACGGGCAAATCAACGGGATCAAAGTTGTAATGCTGGCTGATTGCATTAGCAATCAAGACCTCGTCCTCTGTTTTAGCCTTGTCCTTGTACTCTTCAAAAGCATAAGAACCGCCGATTATGCCTTGTAATTCAGGAAATTCGCCCACCATTTCAGTTACCAAGTCAGACTTACAAAGCAGTCCCACTGTTTCAGCGTAAACTTTTTCTATATCACTTCCGCCCAAGCCTTGAGCGATAAAACCAGCTAATGCCTCAATGCGTTTTGCTTTATCATAATAGGTGCCCAGTTTCTTTTGAAAGATCACGCCTTTTAGGTCTTCCACCCTTTCAGTAAGCGTTTTTTTCAAATCCTCTTCATAAAAAAAGCTGGCATCGGATAATCTGGCTCTTACCACACGTTCATTACCGGCGCGTATATAGCCTTTTTTATCCGGTATATTGCTTATAGTTACGAATAAAGGTAATAGGCTGCCATTTTTATTAGTCACCGAAAAACACTTTTGATGATGCTTTAAACTGGTAGTTAATACCTCGTCAGGTAATTTAAGGAATTTTTCTTCAAAATTGCCGACAACAGCTACTGGATATTCTACTAAATTAGTTACTTCATTTAACAATTGCTCATCCAGCGCCACTTGCGCACCGGAATCTAATTTTTCATTAATATCAGCCAGTTGACGCTTAATTAACTCTTTTCTTTCTATAGGATCAACTATTACATAATTTTCTTTAAGTATGGATAAATAATCTTGGGGCGAGGGAATAGTTAATTTTGAGGCATGCGAATTTCCCTTATCCCCCTCACCCTGCCCTCTCCCCCTTGGGGAGAGGGTATTAATATCCCCCTCTCCCCTCTGGGGAGAGGGCGGGGCGAGGGGATTTAAAAAGCGGTGCCCATAGGTATAATTACCGGATTTTATATTATTTATACTGAAATCCACCACTTCAGCGCCAAATAACGCCAATATCCAATGAACAGGCCGGGCAAATTCAAAATTTCCCGCCCCCCAGCGCATACTTTTTGGGAAAGACATGCCACAAATTAACTGCTGTAAAATCTCAGGCAAAACATCAATCACCGGCAAACCCTGCCTTTGCCTTATATAAGCCAGCCGCTTACCCTTAGGATCATCCACAATAATCAAATCCTGCGGATTAACTTTATGAAAACCGGCAAAACCAATGGCGGCCTTGGTGTAATTACCCTGTTTATCTTTAGCAATTCTAAGCGGAGGACCTAAAAATTTTTCCTGTATATCAACCTGTTTTTCAGCTACTTCGGCGATATATAACGCCAGCCGCCTTGGAGTCGCCCAAGTTTTTATATTATCATAAGCAAATTCTATTTGTTTGGCAGGCAATATATGGCAGGCAGATTGCTTTAAACCTTCTAATGCCCGCTCAATGAATTCAGCCGGTATTTCTTCTGTGCCAATCTCCAGTAATAAATCTTTAGCCATTTATTATCCTTTATTTTATTTAAATCTGTATGTTTTGGTATGTCTCATGCCGAAACATCTTACACCAAGAGGTTGTGTCGTAACTGCTTATAACCATAAAAATGCTCTCAACCTGTCATTCCTGCGGAGGCATGAATGACAGGAAAAAATTGATTTTTCTGGTTATGGCACAGCCTCTAAGCATAAAAAGCATAAATATCTATAACTTGTGTTGTCGGATTCTCAAATACGACAACAAAGGCTTACAAGGTCAGATTGGAAAATCCGACCCCACTAAACCCCACTAAAAATATTATAGCTAATTATGCGACTATGCTTATCATCCAACTTATCTTTGTGTGATTCATTTTGTAATTTGGCATTTGAATTTTGAGTTTTATCACGCCCCCCTACATATCCAATGTCATTAAGTTAAGCTTATATACTATAATGAAAAGCTCTTTTTAGCCTGTCATTCTTAAGGACGTAAGGCAGAAGAATCTACTCGCATACGCGAGCAGATTCTTCACTGCGCTTCGCTTCATTCAGAATGACAATTTCCTTAACTTAATGACATTGCCCCTACATATCCGGCGGCGCATCCCCGGGCCAACGCACGTACGCGGGCAATATATCCGGTGCGCTCGGTTACGCTTATCGCCCCTCTTGCCTGTAACATATTAAAGGTATGAGAGCATTTCAGGCAATAATCATATGCCGGCAACGCCGCATCCTTATCCAAAAGCCGCCTGCTTTCGGCTTCATACATATCAAATAATTTAACCAGCATATTTATATCAGCCTGCTCAAAATTATACTTGGAAAATGCCACTTCAGCGGCTAAATGTACTTCGCCGTATTTTACCGTATCATTCCAGCTAAGCTCAAATACATTATCTATACCTTGTAAGTACATAGCAATACGCTCAAGCCCGTAGGTTATTTCTACCGGAATGGGGGAGAGATCAATCCCGCCGACCTGCTGGAAATAGGTAAACTGAGTAATCTCCATACCGTCTAACCACACCTCCCAGCCCAGCCCCCATGCGCCCAATGTGGGCGATTCCCAGTCGTCTTTAACAAAGCGTATATCGTGTTCTTCAGGGTTTATACCTAGTTGATATAAGCTCTCCAAATAGATATCCAGTATATCTAAGGGAGAGGGTTTTATAATCACCTGATATTGATAATAATGCTGCAAGCGGTTGGGATTCTTGCCGTAACGCCCGTCAGTGGGACGGCGCGAAGGCTGGACATAGGCTGTCCTCCAATGCTTAGCCCCTAAAGAGCGTAGAAAAGTGGCCGGATGAAAAGTCCCCGCGCCCACTTCAGTATCATAGGGCTGTTGCAAGATACAGTCTCTTTTTGCCCAAAAATCATTTAATGACATTATAACTTCCTGAAAAGTCATATAATCCTCTTTTGTTATTTATGTAGGGTGGGTCAAGCCAGTATTGTGAAAGAGTTTAAACAATATCTTTTTAGGTGTATATTGTATTAATTGTTGCGGACCCACCTTCATTGTCCGCTGCCAGGTGGTGGATTCGGGGCGATCTTTTGAGCGTTTTGTGTTATTTGCTCATTTTTTGGTG
>JAJRXT010000155.1 GCA_024276125.1 bacterium | reverse complement strand
TGCGGGTAAGAATGTAATTTGTTTTCGCATACCGTCTCGATAAGCCATAATATCACTCCTTTCCATTGGAGAATATTATATCACATTGTTAATGTAAAGTAAACATATAAATACAATCTATTGGTGGGTTGTGACACAGCCACTTCATTCAGAATGACAGCTACCTTAAGTCAACAGCATTGGACATGGAAGCGGGTTTAAAAACCCGCACCTACATTTTTTTACGATATTATGAATAAAATCGCACCTAAAAATAAAATATGTTTTGCCCTGGATGTGGATACTGAAAAAGAGGCGCTTTATTTTGTTAAACTATTAAGCGATTATGTTGGTTTATTCAAAGTAGGCATGCAGCTTTTTACGCAAACCGGCCCGAAACTGGTAGAAAAAATAGTCAGTATGGGAGGGCAGGTCTTTTTAGACTTAAAATATCACGATATACCAAATACAGTGGCTCATGCCGCAAGGGCGGCTGTTTCCTTGGGTGTGAGTATTTTTGATATACATGCTTCCGGCGGCTCTTATATGATGCAAAAAACCGTGGAGGCCGCCCGTAGCGAGGCTGATAAAAGCGGCCTGCCGCCGCCTAAAATACTGGCGATTACCGTGCTGACCAGTTTAAATGAGACAATGTTACAAAAAGAGCTGCATGTGGACTTACCGCTTAAGGCACAGGTAAAAGCATTAGCGCAATTAGCTAAAGACAGCGGGGCGGATGGGGCGGTATGCTCGCCGCAGGAAATAGGCTTAATCAAAGATGAATGCGGGGCTGATTTTATGGCGCTAACCCCGGGAATACGCCCGGCCTGGAGTGTGGTTACAGATGATCAACAGCGGATTATGACTCCGGCAAAAGCCGTATCAGAGGGGGCGGATATAATAGTTATCGGCAGACCCATAAGATGCGCCGCCGACCCCAAACAGGCGGCAGAGAAGATTTTAGCCGAGATTAGCGCCCGTCAGGAAATGTAATTAATCACAGAGAGACATAGATGAACAATAAGATTAACATTAAAAAGTTATTTACTGCACTTGATGAAGAGATGCGTTTTAAATTATCGAGCAAAATAGATGAAATTTATCATCCAACAGCAAAAGGCGAGGAATCAGAATTAAACTGGATTGGTTTGCTAAAAACCTATTTGCCTGAAAGATATACTGTTGATAGCGGTTTTGTAGTAGACCATAAGGGCAATATAAGTGAACAAATTGATATTATTATTTACGATAGACATTTTACTCCATTTATTTTCAGAGGTGAAAATGTTATTTATATTCCAGCAGAAGGTGTTTATGCCGTTTTTGAGGTAAAACCAAACTTTGACCAGGAAAACTATAATTATGCAGTTAAAAAACTAAAAAGTGTGAAATTATTAGAAAGAACTTCAGTTCATTTCGTTCATATTAAAGGGAAGGATAAAAAGGAACTTTTTGATGTGATTGGTGGTATTTTGACCAAAGGTATCAAAAGCAAAAAATGTTTTGACGAGGTTAAAGTAGGTTCAGAACTATCAATAATATTGTCGATTGATTATGGAATAAAGGTACTAAACAAAGATTATATCGAAAAACAAGGTCAAGAACCAATGCTAGCTTTTTTCTTACTTAAGCTGATAAAAAAATTACGTACATTAGGTTCAGTACCTGCTTTAGATGTAGATAAATATTTGGGATTTATCAAAAGTAATGATAGTCATTAAAAAAAATTATGAGCAAGGAAGCGGAGAACAGTCCGATTTGTTTTTAATGCGTCATCAATTTATCTACCGCTTCACAAAAGCCCTGCGGACCAATACCATCAGTTATAATAACGCCGTCAAAATAAGCCCTTTTTTCAAATTCTCCATTGGGTTTGCGCACCAAAAAGGGATAATCCACCTGTTTTAGCATGGCTACATCATTTTGAGCATCGCCTATACCGGCAAATTTTATATGCGGATTTATTCGTTTATATAAGTCCATCAGATAGCCTACAGCCAATCCCTTATCCACCCCGCCGGTAATATGATGATAACGCCCGCCTTTGGTATAGTTTAGTCCCTGTCCGGTTATTTTTTCCCTAACAGCCAACGCCAGTTGCTCATTTTCATTTTTTATTATAAACGGCTCGTCATATTCCCGCCTTTTGGCAAGCGCCGCCTCAGAACTTTTAAGTCCGGTAAGCCGGATAAGCTCCGATAGGCTCA
>JAJRXT010000154.1 GCA_024276125.1 bacterium | reverse complement strand
GTTTAGCTTGTGGCGGTAAATTGTTAACAGACTCAAGGCTTTGATCATAAAATGCGGATGTCTGATAATCTTCATGTTCGGCTTTTAATGTTTGGTAATCCGCAGCTTGTGCTTTAGTATATCCTGAGAATATGGTGGCCGCCCATATGATTAAGCTAGGTATAATATATGTTTTCATTTAGTTAGCCCCCTTCTGAATCAAATTATCCTTATCGAACATCAGGTTTACGCCTACCAGTCCTTCCAATTGGGCTATGCGCTGATAATAATCGGTAAGCGCCCTATGCTGCGCTAAATTGAAATTAAGCCAGATACTTTGCGCCTCCAACAGGCCGGAAAAACTGCCCTGTTTTTGTTTATACCAGACTTCCGCTGCCTGCATTGATTGCACGGCTTGAGGAATAAGCGATTCTTTGTAGAGTTTGACTAACCTGTCGGAATTTTGTAATTTGAAATAAATCAGTTTTATTTGGGATACGGTTTTGTTTTCCAAATCCTTTTTTTCATAAATAGCAGCTTGCCGCTCTAATTTTGCCTGTCTTAAGCGGGCATTATTTTTACCAAACCATAATGGAATACTAATGCCAAAATTTACGCCGTAGGCATCCTGACCGTTGTCATCGGGAACATTTCCCATTAGGTTTTTTTCCGCGTCACCTACCTGTATATAGTCAAAACCGATTTTAAAATTTGGTAAATAATCCATTTTAGCCAATTTTATTTTTTTACCGTATTTTTCTATATCAAAGTCCAGGGCGTTTAATTCCTGTTGATTATTCATAGCCAGCCGGTATAGTTTTTCCAAGGTATAATTAAATGACATATAATCTATTTGCTCCGGTTTAGCTAAATCTGCGTCTGCCGGTTGGTTTAATAGAGAGTTTATATGTGCAATTTCAGTTTGTTCTAATTCAGTAAGCAGAATAAGGTCATAAGAAAGCTGTGCCAGTTGTGACTGAGCTTGAAAAAGGTCGCTTAAATTTGTATTCTCTGCGGCATAATCTGTAGTGGCTATTTTTAGCAGATGCTCTGCTAGGTCTTTATTATGCTTAGTAATTTTAACCGCCTGATTTATGTATAACAGCTCAAAGTAGGCCTTTTTTATCTCTATAATCAGATCACGGGTCTGTTTTTCAAATTCTAATCGGGCGATTTTAATATCATCTCCCTGTATATCGCCTTTTAAGGTCAGCTTTCCGGGAAATGGTATATTTTGAGATATGGAAAATTTTTGTTCTTGCGGCCCTACCCTGGTTTCAACCTCTTCTATATAATACGAGTATCCAAGCGTTGGATCGTCATATGATGTGATTTGGGGATATCTTTCAATTTGCGCCTCCCATTTGAGTTTGGCGGCCGCAAGTTTGGGATTGCTTTTGTAGGCTTGCTCAATTAATTATTTCAGGCTTATTGTTGCGGCCTTATTTTTATTATTGGCAGAATCGGCATAAGCATAGCCTGAAGCAATATACAAAATAATTTCAAAAAACAATACAATGGTCATTATTCTCATATAAGTATTCTCCTAAATTATATTTTAATTAATAGAGCAAGAACTATGCCTATAAAAAAATAAAGCGTTATTATGATTTAACATGTTGAAATTAATGATATTATATGTTTTTTTGACTAAACGGCATCAAAGGCTGAAACAATATAGCTGTAGAATATTATACAAAAACGCTGTGGTATATTATACAACTATTTGTGTGTCATTGCACGTACTGTATGGTAAATTATGGAAACTATATGTAACATCGTACGCTCAGTTGCACGTAGTGTCTGTAATTTTTCAGTAATGAGGGAGAAAAACATTAATATTTTAAATGGCTACTAGAGTTCTCTTGCGAAACCAAAGCTGTTTAATTTTATTAGCTGTCATTCTTAAACGAAACGAAACGAAGAATCTGCTCGCATATGCGGGGAGATTCTTCGGCCTCCAGCCTCAGAATGACAGACAAAAAATAGCTTTTAATTATAGTATAAAGCATAGTTGCTTAAATAACTATAACAATTCAGCGTAAGTTTTCAGATTTAGCTTAAGTGGATTTATCATCCAACCGGCATTGAAGCGCCATATGTGTTTTCGAAATCGTTTGATAAGCTCGTCTAGTCCGCCGCAAGAG
>JAJRXT010000153.1 GCA_024276125.1 bacterium | reverse complement strand
TATTTGTAAAGTACGCAAAATTGTGGGAACTGGCGAATGTAACCGCTAAGAGCAATGCCAAAAACAAATAGAATCTTAGTTATTCGTAATGATAAACTGGGGGATGTGATCCTTGCTACCCCGGTTTTTTTGTCTTTGCGCAGCGCTTTTCCTAAAAGCTATATTGCAGCGCTGGTAAGCGCCGCAGGGTATGGCGCGGTAAAAGATAATCCATACCTAAATACGGTCATAGTAGATGATATAAAGGGCAAACATGCCGGTAAAACCGGATTTTTGCGCTTGGCGGAAAAGATTAGAGCTGAAAAATTTGATGCGGTGCTTGTTCTGTTTTCAAACTGGCGCATGGGTCGGTTATGTTATCAGGCCGGTATACCAACTCGTATAGGTGCGGCATCTAAAATAGCGCAAATTTTTTATACCAAGCGTATTTATCAGCATCGGTCAGCATGTCTTCGGCATGAGGCGGAATATAATCTGGAGCTGGCGGCGGTATTGGGAGCAGAACCCATTTTAAAAACGCAGGTATACACCGGCGCTGAGGTAAAAAAACAGGCGGCGCTCTTTTTTGATTCACTTAAACTTGACGCTAAAAGACCGTTAATCGGGATTCATCCGGGCAGCGGCGGTTCTGCGGTATCCTGGCCGCTGGATAAATATATAGAATTAGCTAATTTATTGACAACTGAGCTTGGAGCCGGTATTTTTATAACGCACGGTCCGGGCGAAGAGGATAAGGTTCAGTATATAGCCAAAAAATTAAACAAACCTCCTTATTATTATCACGGTAATTACAGTATTCAATTTATGGCAGAGCTGATTAAAAGGTTTAAGGTTTTTGTAAGCTCTAATACAGGACCTATGCACCTTGCGGCGGCTGTAGGTACGCCTTGCGTATCATTATTTAGTCCTCTTATTGCGACCAATGCCACGCGCTGGGGGCCTATCGGCAATAAAAATAAAGCGCTTACACCGGCTTTGCCTGAATGTAGAAAATGTATACCGGATAAATGTATCCATTTTAATTGTCTGGATTTAATTTCGGCTAAACAGGTGGCGCAAGCTGTAGGGAAGGCGGCTTGTCCCCCAATGCTGTTGACTTAAGTATGGTTAGCAAAAAGGACAAAAACCTTGCTGTAGCCGTAGGGTGGATTAAGGGGTCTTATATAACAGGTTATCTTAAAAAAGTAAAGAACACCCAACAACCTAAAGCTTACCCCGAATCCACCACTCTTGCTCACCGCTAGGAGGTGGTGGAACCGCAACTATCAAAAATGTAGGCGTAACATATTTTTTTGTAGGCTTATTTCCAATATGGGCTTGTTCCACCCTACATTTTTAAACTTTCGGTATCTTAAGTCAACAGTGTTGGGGGTTTGTCCCCGCCCGTGATTCGGGACAAGCCCCTCCCCAAAACATACACATAACCTGCTGTTAACTTTACTATGCGCTATAATATATTGTACATTCAGGGTGTTACCATTATGGGCGGCGCCCCAAAAAGTCTGATCGAACTAACCTCTAGGCTGGATAAAAAACGCTTTAATCCCATAATAGTCACCTCCGGCGAGGGTGAGTTTACTCGGCAATTAAAAAAAAACAACCTAAAATACCGCATTATCCCTATGGGTATGTGGCGTAAGGGTAAAAATATTCCCCGAATACCCGCTTGTCTGTATGCTATCTATCGGCTGATTAGGCAAGAGAATATATCGCTGGTGCATGCCAACACTTTATGGGATAATCCTTATGCTTATTTTCCGGCTCATTGGCGTAAAATACCAACAGTCTGCCATATCCGTTCTGTACCGCGGCCTGATATGACAAGAAAATATTTCCTAAATAATACGAACAGGTTAATTTGCGTATCCGGTTTTATAGAAAAGTCATTAACAGATTGTGGTTTAAAAAATATGCAGGTTATATATAATGGAATTAATTTGGCTTATGCTGAACATAGCGGGGATACTTGCGCTATCCGCAGTAAATTGGGCTTTTCACCCAAACATCTAGTTGTAGGCTTAGTAAGCCGGCTTGATCCCCTAAAGGGTCAGGAAATATTAATCAAGGCGGCAAGCAGGCTGGTGAATAAATTCCCGCAAGCGCGGTTTTTGATTGTGGGGGAAGCAAAGACAAAAACGCCGGAATATGCGGATTATCTAAAAAAAATGGTCGCTGATGCCGGTCTTAGTCCTTATTTTGTGTTTACCGGCTATTGTAATAATATAATGGAGCTTACCGCAGCTATTGATATCTCCGTACTGCCTTCTTTGGATGAGGGCTTCGGGCGCACCAATCTGGAGGCCATGCTAATAAAAAAACCGGTTGTCTCAACGTATATTGGCGGTATACCTGAGGTGGTGGAAGATAATGTAACCGGTTTTTTGATTCCGCCGGATGATGCGGATGCCTTGTCTTACCGTCTTTTGCAGTTATTATCTGATAAGAAATTGCGATACCGTATGGGTAACGCCGGCTATAAAAGGGTTATCCAGCGCTTTGATTTGGCAAAACAAGCGGCTAAAATAGAGCGGGTGTATGAGGGATTGATCGGCTAGTACAGGCTTTTATTAAAAATAAATGTTATCAACCTGTCATTCTGAGGCCAAAGACCGAAGAATCTGTAAGCATACGTGGGTAGACCCTTCGCTTTGCTCAGGGTGACAGTTTATGTTTCGGTTTGTATCAAACCGAAACAAGTTGCTTTAGCGCTTATGGTGTTTCGGGGTGAGACACCCCGAAACATATAACATATATAAAACATGAATAAATTACGCATATTACATACCAATTTTCATAAATATCTGGTGGGGGAGGCTAAACGCGTTTTAGCGGTGAGCGCCGGTCTGCATAAATGCGGACATCATGTAATTTTGGCCTCGCCTGCAAAATCGGCGCTTATTAAGCAGGCAAAGGGGATTGGTCTGCAAACCTTTGAGCAGGTTAATTTCGGCAGCGGGTTTAATCCTATGGGCGATCTCGCCGATATTTTAGCCCTGCGCGGTTTGATCAATCGGGAGCGGATTGATATTGTACATACTCACGGCTCTAAGGATTAATGGATGGCAAGTATTGCCGCCGCCTTATCGGGCAGGCGGGTGATGGTTATAAGAACGCGGCATAACCACTATCCGGCAGCCAGACATTTACTGAATCGCTGGTTATATAAGCGGCTTACCGATCATCTAGTGGCAATTTCTGAATTCATTAAAAATGGATTTACTCACGACGGATTTATTCCAGAGGACAGGCTGTCGCTTATATATAGTACCGTAGACACTCAACTATATACGCCTAACACCAATGGTAATCAATTTAGGAACGAGCTTGACCTATCAATAGATGAACTAGTTGTGGGATTAGTGGCATTTGTTATCCCTCGCAAGGGGCATAGGTATTTTTTGGAGGCAGCAATTCAAATTTTAAGGCAAAATAAACATAAAACTACCTTTTTAATCGTCGGAGACGGTGATGATGCCTTAGAAAAAGAGTTGAAAGCACGGGTTGAACAGGAAGGGCTGGAGCATAAAATCCTATTTACCGGTTTTCGAGCAGATGTAAAAAGTGTCTTATCTGCGCTTGATATTTTTGTACTGCCGTCATTGGACGAAGGTTTAGGTATGGCGATAATAGAGGCGCTGGCTATGAAAAAAGCGGTAGTTGCGACAAACGTAGGCGGAATACCGGAGATGATTCAGCATAATAAAACCGGAATATTGGTAGCGCCAAAGGATTCCGCCGCATTAAAAGAAGGCATCCTTACTTTATTAGAGAACAAAGGGCTTGCTAAAGAATTGGGGTTAAACGGCCGCATGCTGGTCGAGCGTGAATTTTCACATACCGTATTGGTTGCTAAAACCGAAAAACTGTATTACCGCCTGTTGGATATTGATGCTTAGGTTTAACCTGCATCAGGATAATTATCACGCCCTATTCCGCTTAAACTATACGCCGCCGCTTTGTGTCCCAACAAAACCGCCGCCTTCAGATCAAAGCCGCGCAGCCAGCCGGCAATAAAACCCGCCGCAAACACATCCCCCGCGCCGGTTCTATCTACCGCTTTAATTTTTTGTACGGGAGATAAAAACTCCTCATTAGCAGTAAATACATATGCGCCACGAGAACCCAGTTTACAAATAACCGCCTGCACACCCACAGATAATAAAGAGCGTGCGCCTTTTTTATAATTTAGACCGGTAAGCAGTTTTATCTCATCATCTGTAATAAACAAAAACCGGCAGCCGGCTAACAAACCTTCTATAGCCTTTACCCCGCGCAGGGCATAAAGTTCACCCGTATCTAAAGCCAAAAGCGGCGCTTGAGCATCGCTTATTTTACGGACAATGTCTAATTGAACCTTAAGCGGGCTATCGCCCACAAAAGAACTAAAGTATACCAACTTAGCCTGTTTTAGATAATCAAAATCCACATCCGCCGCGGTTATCTCATCATTACAACCAGGGGCAATAACCATACACCGCTCACCGGAACCATCAATTAAGGATAAACAACATCCACTGGCATTATGAACAGATTTTTTTATACCCTTTGTATCTACCTTGCGCAGGCTGTTGACTAAATATTCTCCGGCATCATCGCAACCCACTTTACCCGTCAAGCCGCAGTTAACACCCATACCGGATAGGGCGCACATGCTATTTGCCGCCTGCCCGCCTCCGCTTTTACCCAACAAGACGCCCGCATCAGCCACATCTTTAAGCAATTGATTAAACTTTTCTTGCGCTAAAGAAAGCTCCGCCCCGGATAAGATTATTTTTTTCCATTTATCAGGCAGGCTCTCATAATCCAGCCGGTAGATATAATCTACATTTAACGCCCCGAATCCTATAACATCTAAAGACATTAAATTGCCGCCTCAAATCTTTCTTAACCTGTCATTCTTCAGCCTTAGGCCGAAGAATCTACTTGCATACGCTGGCAGATTCTTCACTGCGCTACGCTTCCGTTCAGAATGACGGTGTCACAATTAAAAAAATGTAGGGTGGAACAAACCCATATCGGGAATGAGCCTATAAAAAAAATGGGTTGAGCCCACATTTTCTGATAGTTGTGGTTCCACCATCGTTAGTTGTATGTTTTGTATGTTTCGGGGTGTCTCACCCCGAAACACCTAGCTAATTTATAATGTATATCCATTATATCCCCCCCTTAATCCCAATGCTATTGACTTAAGGCGCTTGTCATTCTGAACGGAAGCGGAGCGGAGTGAAGAATCTACTCCCTTATGCGGGTAGATTCTTCGGCCTCCAGCCTCAGAATGACAGGCTAATAAAAGACTTTTAAGCTTAAGTCAACAGTATTAGGAGACTTTCGCTGCGGGTACAAAGCTCAACTTATCACCGTCAACATCACCGTAAATCTTATCACCGGACTTTATCTCACCTTTAATAAGCAGACGCCCCATAGCATTTTCAACATAATTCTGAATAGCGCGTTTTAAGGGTCTGGCTCCGTAACTGGGATTATAACCCTGTCGGGCTAAAAATGACATGGCATTGTCGCTAAATTGCATGCTAATTTTTTTGTCATCCAGCCGCCCTTGCAGCCGCTTTAGCTGAATGCCTACAATCTGCTTAATCTGCTCTTCGCTTAAGGCATGAAATACCACCAACTCATCTATACGATTTAGGAATTCCGGCTTAAAATGCGTTCTTAAACTATCCAACACCCGCTCTTTCATACGGTTATATGCCTCATCGGAACTTTCCGTATAATTGAGTATATACTGGCTGCCGATATTGGAGGTCATAATAATAACAGTATTTTTAAAGTCCACGCGGTGTC
>JAJRXT010000030.1 GCA_024276125.1 bacterium | reverse complement strand
GGCGGGTTTGAAACCCGCCCCTACATCTGGAGGGGACATGCCCCTATCCTAGGTAAATTTTATGTTAATTAAATCTACATAAAACATCAACTAGCTGATATATTAAAACATTTTAGTTTTTCTTATACCGAACTCACGTTATTTATGTTTTTATGTTTCGGGATGTCTCATCCCGAAACCGGATAATATGCAGGCAAAAACAGCGCTTGTTTTGGGGTGGGACACCCCGAAACATAGACATAGATAACAAAATCAACAAGTTTTATTTTGAACTTAAAGGTTATCGAGTTATTTAGATTGCTAAGCAGGTTTATTTTTGTTATTATTACGACTAATTTATGTATTTTGATATGGAAGACGCTTAACCCGCATTATTCGGGCTAACTCACACAAAACAACACATAAGAAATTTTATAATTTAAATGTTTTTAAAAAGATTAGTTACCGGTGTATTAGATGTAAATACTTACATTATTGGTTGTCCGCAAACCCATGAAGGCGCAATCATTGATCCCGGCGGAAATGAGGAAGAAATTCTGGATACAGTCCATGATGAGGGTTTATCTGTAAAGTATATTATAAATACTCACGGACACTTAGACCACAGCGTCGGCAACAAATATATAAAAGAAAAAACCGGCGCGCCTATTATTATACACTGTGAAGATGCTATTATGCTGATTATTCCTCAGGACCCCTTGCTTTCTATTATGCTGCATGAATATTCTATGGTGCCTGCCGATATACAAGTAAATGAAGGCGATATAATAGAAGTGGGGAATATAGCGCTTAAAGTAATCCATACCCCGGGACATACCCCCGGCGGGATGTGTTTACTTACAGAAAATATCATCTTTACCGGAGATACGCTTTTTTCCGGTAGTATCGGCAGGACGGATTTGGTGGGCGGCTCTTATAAAACTCTTATCCAATCCATAAAAGAAAAATTAATGGTATTAGACGGCAATCTAAAGGTGCTTCCCGGACACGGTGAAAGTACTAGTATAAAACATGAACGCCAGAGCAACCCTTTTTTTAATTTAGTATAGGAAATTCCATCTTTTTTTTTGTAGGGGCAAGTTTAAAACCCGCCCCATACAGGCCGACTTAAAAATTGGCGGCCTAATTTCAAATCAGGAAAAATAAATGAAGAGTGCAGTAAAACGACAAATCACAGAAAAGCAAACAGCGCATAAAAAACCATCTCGTTTTGAAAAAATAATGGATTTATTTGTAGCGCCATTTATTACTACAATTTTTGAGTTTTTACTGTTGGGATTTGCGACTTTTTTTCCAGCTTATTATTTTAAGATAAAATATCCATTAGTTATTTATTTTCAATTAATTGTAGTAAGCTCTACCGTAGCTTTTTTTCAGGGCTGTCGTTCTTTGGGACACCTGTCATATATGGATAATAAAACCATTGCTCATATAAAAAAACATTTGACTAAAAAACATTTGTGGCTTCCGGGGATAATTTCTGCTGTTCCTATTAATCTAATTATATTGATCTACTTTCATGTTTTCTCTAAAAATCCCGTGGTTAATTTGGGAAACATGGATTATTTACGTATCTATATCTTAGTTTTGGTGATAATTAACAGCGTATCTGGAATAAGCGGTATACAACAGCAGTATCAAGCTATAAAACAGAAAGACTATAAAGGCCCTATGGGATATTTTTATCCTGCCGCTATTTTTATGCTTTTAGGCTGGATAATGATTTTTTTGGTAATGGTTTTTGTTATGCGCCTAGATATATCTGGTAAATTTCCGCTTTAACCCGAACAATATAAACAAAAGTTTACCTTATAAAATATGCTCTTTAATTTTTCCTGCTGAATATGGTTATATCCAATGCCCAATTAATTGTTAGATTGCTGGTTGCGGCAACATTGGGAGGGCTTGTCGGTCTTGAGCGAGAGCGTTACAATCAACCGGCTGGTTTTCGCACGCATCTTATTTTATGTGTTGGCTCTTGTTTAATTATGATGCTCTCTATTCATGTGGCCTTTGATATAGTACATCGGAGTTATGAGGCTGATCCCGGGCGTATTGCGGCGCAGGTGGTCAGCGGTATCGGTTTTTTGGGGGCGGGAGCAATATTACGTTTTGGCGCTTCCGTAAAGGGGTTAACCACTGCCGCCAGTTTATGGACAATTGCCGGCATCGGCTTGGCGGTGGGTTCCGGTTTTTATTTAGGCGCCGTTATTGCGACCATATTAATGATGCTGGCCTTAACTACCTTAAAAAAATTGGAAAAGGTATTTTTATCCGGTCGTTACCAGCAGCAACTTACCTTATCCGTTAGAGATAGTGTGGGAATAATCGGTAAAATTGAAAATGCTCTTGCCAAGTGCAATAGTTCTATATGCAGTATTCGTACGGAAAAAAGCAATATAACCGGTATGATGGAAATACAATCCATTATCCAAAAACCGAAAAATATTAATATCGCCCGAATAACCCAAGAATTACATTTAATTGATGAAATATCCGAAATAGAGATTCAATAAGGGCGAGGCGCCCTGAGCAATTCAGGGGCTTATGCCCCTATGCTTCCGTTGGTTGCCTACTATGTTTCTGGGGGTCTCACCCCGAAACCATGCTTGGCGGTAAGCAATTTGTTTCAAGATGAGACATCCCGAAACATAGGTAGCGAGCAGATTCTTCGGCCTATGGCCTGGCAATGACAGAATATAATCTTTTTCGTAAGAGAACTCAATAGCCATTTAAAAATATGTGAAATATTATGACTAAAAAAGCTGTAATACTGCTTAGCGGCGGGATTGACTCTACTACTACTTTGGCTTTAGCTAAAGATCAGGGTTATGAAAGTTATTGTTTGACTATAAATTATGGTCAGAAACACCGGATTGAAATATTTAAGGCCAAACAAATTTCCCAATTAATTAAGGTTAAGCAACATAAGATATTAAATATCGATCTTTCCAGTTTGGTAAATTCAGCCCTAACCGGAGCTGATAAGGTTCCCAAAGACCGCAATATCAATAAGATTAAAAAAGACATACCAACAACCTATGTTCCGGCGCGCAATACGGTTTTTCTGTCACTGGCCTTAGCCTGGGCGGAATCAATAGGCGCCGCTGATATATTTATCGGGGCAAATGCAGTGGACTACAGCGGCTATCCCGATTGTCGGCCTGAATATTTATTGGCTTTTACCAAAATGGCTAACCTTGCCACCAAAGCCGGCGTTGAGGGTATGCTGCGTTATCGTATTCATGCTCCATTAATCGAATTTACCAAGGCGGAAATAATCCGTCAGGGATTATCATTGGGCGTAGACTACAGTATGACGCACAGTTGTTATGATCCTTCCCCGCAGGGCATGGCCTGCGGCGCCTGCGATAGCTGCATATTAAGGCGTAAAGGCTTTGTAGAAATAGGCGCCCTCGATCCCTTGAACTATGCCTAACCCGAATAATTCGGGAGTTAATCTAAAGCAATACTGTTGACTTAAGGTAGCTGTCATTCTGAGGCTGATAGACCGAAGAATCTCCCTTACAATAGCGAATAGATTCTTCACTCCGCTTTGTTGCGTTCAGAATGACAATTTCCCCTTAAGTCAACAGTATTGATGCCTAAAGGCGGTCGTCAAATTTTCGGCATGAGGATACGCCGAAACATAAAGATTAATATGAGGGGTTCTTATTTTTACTTGCACAAATAGATACAATGTGTTAGCTTATTAGGCATTAATAATATTTTATTCTAAGACCAGTCCAGCCTGTAAGCCAAGAGCCTTTAAGAAGTAGTTAAGGTTGACTGGCGATGTTCCGCCTAAGGGCGGTTTTAAAATACTCACATTACTATTATACCACGGGGTGCCGCTATTTGATAATGGCGGTTTATGTGGTTTTTGTACCAAATAGGAATGGAGGTTAAACCCAAATTTATTGTAAGGAGAAAATTAGTGATTAGAGTCAGCATGAAAGAGTTGCTGGAAGCCGGCGTGCATTTTGGTCATCAGACCAAACGCTGGAATCCCAAAATGAAGCCGTATATTTTTGGCGAACGTAATGGTATTTATATTATTGATCTGCAAAAAACAGTAAAATACTTTCGCGAGGTCTGTCAATTTGTTACCGCTTTGACGGGGGAAGGTAAAAAAATTCTGTTTGTAGGCACCAAAAAACAGGCTCAAAACTCTATCGAAAAAGAAGCTAAACGCTGTGATATGTTTTATGTAACCCGGCGCTGGCTGGGGGGTACGCTTACCAATTTCCAGACTATAAAGCAAAGTGTAAAACGTCTTAAAAAACTGGATGAGATGAAGGCTGACGGCGTTTATGACGCCCTGCCCAAAAAAGAAGTCTTAAAATTAGAAAAACAAAGAATAAAAGCAGAAAAAATTCTGGGCGGAATAAAAGAAATGAATGAATTACCCGGCGCTCTTTTTATTATTGATCCGCGTAAAGAAAAAATTACCGTTGCGGAGGCGCGCAAAATGGATATTCCGATAATAGCCTTGGTAGATACCAATTGCGACCCAGATTTGGTTGATCATGTGATTCCGGGAAATGACGATGCTATAAGGTCTATTTATCTGGTGGCATCAAAGATTGCAGGCGCTGCTTTGGAAGGAAACAAACAATTTGACCTGATATTGGCAGAACGAAAGAAAGTAGACCAAATTAAAGCCGCTGAAGATGCAGCCAGAAGAAAAGAAAGAGAAAAAGCCCGCCCAAGCAAAGACAGCAGAAAAAGAAGAGACCGAAGAGGCAGAGATAAAGATAAAAAAAGAACAGATTTTAAAGGCGGTAAGAAAAAACTTGTTCATAGAGATAAGAGAACGCCTATTCAGAAACAAACTGCTCAACCTACAAAAAATTCACCTACAGAAAATAAATAAATCCAGATAAATCTGGTTTTTGATATATATAAGGAGTAAAAATGTCTATTAGCGCTCAAATGGTAAAAGAATTAAGATTAAAAACCGGCTGCGGTATAATGGAATGCAAAGGGGCATTAAAAGAAAGTAACGGCAATTTGGAAGTTGCTATTGAATTTCTAAGGAAAAAAGGCTTAAAGACGGCTTCCAAAAAAGCCGGCAGAGCAACATCTGAAGGACAAATAGCCTCATATATACACCCGGGTGGTAAAATAGGGGTATTATTAGAGGTTAATTGCGAAACCGATTTTGTAGCTAGAACCGATAAGTTTCAGGAATTATTAAAAGATATATGTATGCACATAGCAGCTACTAATCCGCCGTATCTATCAAGGGAAGATATTTCAGATGAAGTAGTTGAAAAAGAAAAGGAAATATATCGCGCCCAATTGATAGAAGCCGGTAAACCCGAACAGATTATCGATAAAATTGTAACCGGTAAACTGGAAAAAGGTTTTTTCGCTTCCTCCTGCCTGCTGGAGCAGCCATTTGTCAAAAACGACAAAATTACCATAGGCCAGCTTTTGGCGGAAAAAATCGCTACACTGGGTGAAAACATGAATATCCGCCGTTTTACCCGCTTTCAGTTGGGAGAATAGGGGGGCTAATAAGAGCCTTTTTCTTTTACTGGAAAATCTTTATTAGCTGTCATTCTTGAGGCCAAAGGCTGAAGAATCTTCATTATACGTGGGCATACTCTTCGCTTTTAAGCTCAGGGGGACAGCAAATCTTTTTACTAAACGCTGTACTAATACATTGTCCGTTTCCAATCCTTTGGTATGGTTTGTGAATGTTCTGGGGCTTGTAAATTATTCTTGACACGCCCCCTATATAACAAGGGAGTCCATAACTACTTTAATTATGGCTAAATTAAAATATAAAAGAATCCTGTTAAAATTAAGCGGCGAGGCGTTGTCCGGTAAACGCGGTTTTGGTATTGGACATGATGCGGTCGGTAAAATTGCAGCAGAAATAGCGGAAGTACACGCTTTGGGGATACAAATCGCTTTGGTTATCGGCGGCGGCAACATCTTGCGCGGGGCGGTAGAAAGCGGTATTTCCGATATTGATCGATCTACCGCCGATTATATGGGGATGCTGGCTACGGTTATGAATGGTCTTGCCCTGCAGAATGCCTTGGAGAAAAAAGGCATATTAACGCGGGTAATGAGCGCTCTTAAGATGCCGCGTTTATGCGAATTCTACATCAGGCGCAGGGCTACGCGTCATTTGGAAAAGGGTCGGACGGTTATTTTTGTAGCCGGTACGGGTAATCCTTATTTTACCACCGATACAGCCGCTTCACTTAGGGCTATGGAAATAGAAGCAGAGATTATATTAAAAGGCACTAAAGTAGACGGCATATATTCCGCAGACCCTTTCAAGTATAGTGATGCTACAAAGATTAAGGAAATTTCCTATATTGATGTATTGAAAAAAGGCATTAAAGTAATGGATGCCACCTCGATTTCACTTTGTATGGAAAATAACTTACCGATTATTGTCTTTGATCTTTTTCAGCATGGTAACATAAAACGAGTGGTGCAGGGAGAGCAGATAGGCTCCATGGTCAGATAGGTAATCTAAGTAAAAATTATTGGGTGAGAGGCTATGATTAATCAAGTATATAATGATACAGAAAAAAAAAATGAACGCTACTATAGGCGCGTTGCATAAAGAATATGCGGGGGTACGTACGGGGCGGGCTTCAATTTCTTTATTGGACGGAATAAAGGTGGATTATTACGGTTCGCAGGTTCCCTTG
>JAJRXT010000029.1 GCA_024276125.1 bacterium | reverse complement strand
GCGGGTTTCAAACCCGCCCCTACAGCAAGAGGGGATATGTCACTCTTCTACAAAAATTTTACGTCAATCAAATCTATACAAAACACCAACTAGCTGATATATAAAAACATTTTAATTTTTCTTATGTCGAACTCAGGTTAAATATAGGGTGTTGAAACAATCAAGCCCTACCGGATTTACTTTTTATATGTAAATACAGGTAGGGCTTTTTTTAGCCTGTCATTCTGAGGCTGAAAGCCGAAGAATCTGCTTGCATATGTAGACAGATTCTTCACTGCGCTTCGCTTCATTCAGAATGACAGCTACCTTAAGTCAACAACATTGCTCCCCAAAGGGGAGAGGGGAAATACTATAAGGTAAACAATATGGCCGAACTTATTTTAGAAAATAACTACTTAAAGGTAACATTCCCCGGTACTAAGGCGGGTTTTTCCGGTATTTGGGTAAAAGGATACAATGCAGGGGGAGCTATTCCCACAGACTGGAACAGATTATCCAAACCGGAAAAATACCCGCAACTCCTATCCGGTGATTACCACGGTATATACGCTTTTAGCTCCGAATACTGGAGCGGTAATTTCAACTGGTTTACCTACAAGACCACCATGAGCAGTCAAGACCTGTACGGCGCAGATGACCCTAATTCCTCGCCGGTAGAGGTTGATGTTATCCGCATAGTCTCCGGCGATACGGTAAATATCGGGCAAGACCGCGCTATATCTGGCCAGGAGCTGTCATATTATTTTACCCCCGACGGTAAAGGCTTAATAAAAAAGGTACGCTTAATTATAAAGAAACTGGGAGAAAAAGCCAATAATCTCCAATCAATATTACTTATGGATTATGTGGCCTTCTCCCCGGTTTCTTACAATACCCGCTGTAAATACTATCATTTTAAAGAACGTCAAATCTGCTTTAATTACGATTCCATAGCTGCATTTTCCGCCGACTGGACGGCTGATTCCGGCTTAATTTGCTCTATCGGACGCACCAGTCTATATCCCAATTTAGTCCCCGGGTTTACTGATTCAGATTGGACAGTTCAATCAGGTTTGCCTACTGTAATAGATGACAGCCATATTAATCTGTCCGCCGGAGATATTATCTATATAAATAAATACAACGCCTATCCGTCCGACCGTATGCACAGCATGATCCTATCGCTACAGAATATGACCGCCGGTTGCCTGCGGATAAAATACGGTCTGTCGCGTAATGCTATAGATGCCGAAGACGAGGCGCAGAGTATGGAGATTACAGATAACGGCAGCTACAGCTTGCAGGATAAAACCAGCTACGGCGATAACTGGCTGTATATAAAACTAGAGCAGGTATCCGGCTCATGCCAGGTATACGATATGGCGGTAAAGTATATAAAGGCTGGGGCAGCCTACAGCGCTTATGATAACTCATATCTGGCCAATACCTCGCTTAATAACTGTATAAGGGTGCAGTAGGCTAATCCTAATGAATTAAAGCTTATCTATAATTTTTCTGCTAATGTAAAAATAGCCGCCGGCTCCGGCATAAAGCTTATGGCATTATCTTTGGATAATACCTCTATAGAAGACGGGGCATTTTGCATAATATTTCAAAAGCCGGATAACTCATGGGTGCAATCTGATGATATTAATATGTTTATAGATTATAATGACTCATACCCTAAAGGTACTTGGGGCAGATTCAACCTGTGGTCTGACAGCATCTTTGGGGTGGAAATACCCTCCGGGGTGGATGAGATTAAGGCTATTGGTATCAAATGGACTACTACCGCCGCTATTGACTGGCTGTTAGACGGCTTTGGGGTGATATGCTGGGAAGATAATAATATCGGAGCGGGCGCAAAAACAAGCTGTAATCTGGGGCTGCCGGCAGCCAGCCTGCGTATGCGCAATATGTTGTTGGCCGGAGTGCAGGGGGCATATCATATACCGGTTACTACTGTATCTGCTGAACGTATGAGCGTACTGGTAGTCGGCGGCAGCCAGCCTTACGGCGAATATGTGCCCTTTACCTATCAGAATAACCCGACCATACTGGCAGGCGGACTCTATCAGATAAATAACGCTAAAATATCGGATACAAATTTCTCCAACTGGATTGACCGCGGCTATGAATTAGAATATAATCCCGCCGGTATTTCCGATTATATGTATCCGATAAAGGTGGAGAATATCACTCAGGGTGAAGAGTATAATATTATCAGCGCTATTAGCAGCAAAATTGTAGTGGATATATCGCAAGCGGATTACACAACTTCCGATATCCTGCGCATAACATATGCCCAAAAGCAGGTAATAGACCATGCACATTGGTCAATACAAGATAATGCGCAAGGCCAAAAATGCGTTAAATGGGAATATGATTCATGGACTATCGCTCATAACCGCGAGCCGGTATATGTAGATTATAAGGTGGATAGCCGCAGTGACGATACTATCGCCTGTATCATAGGCGCAAGTAATCATGATGTAAGCCGCTTAATTGCACATTATTATGATATGACAGATTCTGCGCCGCTTTTGGCAACATATTCACGCTTGGTATTTTGCGATCCGGCAAATGAAGTGGCTGAGAGCATGTTTATATATCAGCCGGTATTAAATAAAACAGGTGAAACGCTGTATAGCGAGGCACAAAATGTACAAAATACATTAGATAGCCTGTATGCCAAATCCAGAGTGGAGCCAATATCGCCTGTTCCGCGCAATTATAACCTGATACCGCATGTTGCCTTTGGCGGTGAGGATATAGCCGCCGACCCTATCGGGTACTTACAGCAGGTAAATGAAAAATTCTATCAGGCCGGCTGCACCAATGCCATTGTATCCGGCGGAAGTCTGTCGTATTTACGCGATCGCGATATGGATAGCTGGTGGTACTGGGGCGGCAGCCTGCGGGATAATGGAGTGGATTATCTTGCCGCAACCCGCAATATGCTGCGCCGCGCCCTGCCTGAGAGTATTGTATCTAATGGATTAAATAAACACCGCTATTTTGTGGAATTAACCACCTTTGCATATGAACATACTAAGCGCTACAGCAATCAGGCCGGTATTGACTATAAGGGTAATTCCGGTTTTAAGCGGGTTTGGTACTATGAAGCGGACAGCGGGCTGTATACCGCAGTTACCCGCGGCTGGGATGATTTTGCCGCCGGATACTATAATCCGGTTATGATAAATAATGAGACGTATTATTTTCGGTATCATTATATACTGGTAATTCCTGCTTTTTGGAGCGTGGTGACGCCTGCCTCATATTGGGGTATAGGGGCGCCTACTATATACGATCTGATGAACCGCCGTATTTCATATATCTGCGCAAATTATGATTGCGAAGGGGCTATAATATCCGAATTTATCTACTATAATCATAGTTATACGGCTAATGATTTTATCCTCTATAATGACTGGCGGGTAAATGTCAAGGGCTGGGGAGCGGCAGCCGACTGGCCGCGGGATAAAAACGGTTATGTACTGGTGGATGATACGGAAATTTGGGAATACAAATCATATTATGCCAAGCAGTATCTAACGGATATGGCGGCGATTGCCCATTCTCATAATAAGCTGTTGGGCGTAAACGTAAATGTGCAGAATGTCATACCGGTGCGCCAGCCGGATGCGCCCGTATGGCAGCCTTATAAAAAGGAGCAGGGAACATACGGCGCTTGCGTTGATACGCTGGATTATTCAGTTGACCGCTACGGCACGCCTTACGCTGAATTATTAGCCGAAAACATCTGCGATGTGTTTTATGTATGGCTTTATTATAAGTATTCGGCCTTTGGTATAAAGACGGTGTATGATTTTATGGAGCGGTTTTCCGATTATAAAGAGCGTATGCTGATTACTGTAGGCTTATTCCCCAAAGACGACCCGCCGCCCAAAGAAGAAGTTATCCCGCTGTTGCAAGAATTACTTAGCGCCGGCTTTAATGTAGCCTATGCGGGATATCCGCCTATGTTAATACAAGATGAACGCTGGGCGGATGTTTGGGATGCCCTGTCGCACTATATCCCCTGTGTTACTTATAATACGGATACGCAGGAAATTGAGATTCAACCGGGTAAAGTACAGGATATACCCTTTTGGGTGAGATTTTAAGGGGCGATGACGCCCCTAGCATAAATGTTTACGCAAATTGACAAGTTGCTGCTTCTATGGTAAGTTGATCATATCTTATGAAAGTTACAAAGCGCTAAATATAAAACTGTGGGAAATATAGGGTACCTATTAATATGCTAATAGATTTCGATAAATTAATCATAGAGAATTTTATTTTGGAGGCCAGGTTTAAAAATGGCTTTCTTTATTGGGATAACTGCGGTAAAATCTGGAAACAGATTTGTGAAAAATGGCCGAATTTGGTAATGAAAGATGTTAATCCACAAAAAGCAATTTTCGAGCTTGAAAATGAAGATCTGCAATTAAAATTTAGTGCATCGGAGATTCTCCTAAGTCAAAGCTACCCGAAGAGTTCATTAAAAACCTTTAAAGAAATTGCCAAGGAAATAATCCCTTTAATTGCCGGCTATTTGGACATAAGCGTTTTTTCCAGAATTGGGAATCGCATCCATTATATTTATCCGGTCAAAAAGATTGAGCAAGCTGAAAAAATATTGCTGGATAGCGGCATGATAAATATTCCTAAAAATAAGGTAGATTTATTTAATGGACAATTAACAAATCCAGGTATCAATTTTAGAATTGAGAATGATGATGTGGGCTATACTTTCAGAATATTAACCCAAAGCAGAACATTAGATATTAAGGTCCCTAAGATATTAACGCTTGGTCATTCTGACTTTAAGAAGAATGTACTCTTGATTGATATAGATTATTACACAAAAAAACCAACCGATTTATCAATTATGAATTTTGAGGCATTAATAAATACAGTACAGAAAAACTTGAAATATAGTTTGCCCAAACTTTTGTCCCGGAGCTAACCACATGAAAGAAACTCAGGAAATTACACCAACATATATTAAAGGGAATGGTAGGGATAGTTTTACTGAAGCTTCCTATCAAAAAGATATTAGTTGTCGTTTTGGCTTGGAAAATATAATCCCTCAAGAGGAAGTTCTTGTTGAAGATAAAATAACTCCGGAAAAACTATACAAAACTCCCCAAGAAGGGCATTTTAATGTTCCCGATATACTAAGAGTAAGACAAGTTACAAATGAGTTAATCCATCACTTAGATGAGGCATTAGAAAATTTAGACGATGAAATAGAACGAGAAACTATAATGACCTACTTTTCAGACGACATCTATAAATTAAATATGTTTCTTAAAATAAATGAAAACTTTAAAGATGCAATATGTCTTTTGGAGACTGCTATAATCGCCCAGAATGCCTCTGTTTACACCAGAGATAAAATTATCGCCTTACAGAAATTCCTGGAAATAATGCGTAACAATATTTACATGAATAATAACACATTAGATAACTGCTTTGATATATTGGAAGATGCCGAATTTGACCTGAATGCCCCAATGGGAGACATTGATTTTGCAGCCTGACAAGAATAAAGAGGTTTTCATAGAAACCTCAATAATGACAGATTACCTAATTAAAGATAGGGCTACAAAAACAAAAGTTGATAAAATATTGTCTGCTTTTGATAAAAATATTACTTCTAATTATGTAAGAATGGAATTTAAAAAAGGTCCATTACAATATTTAGTATATTTACACAACAAGACAATAACTTGTAAAAGTATGTCAGAAGTTCACCAAGCTATAAGTAAATTATCATATGGATATCAAAGGCACCGATTATCAACTGTGCTGGAACAAATTGAAAGTTTTTATAAAAGATATTATCAGACAAAACCATCTGAAATTATTAAAGAATATGGGGATTTGAGTCTGGATGATTTTTTAAGAGAAAAGGCGATTAGTTATTTCGGTAACTTAATCAGAAATTCCTGGAGAAACTTTGAAAAGGTTGTAGATGAATTAATTAACGAAACAGAATGCTTTACCGATATTCAAGCGCCATACAAAAAAGGAACAAACAAAGTCTATAGAAATACCCCAACTACATGCAAAAGTTCAAGCACTAAATGCCGATTAAAAGACTTTTTCAATGAAAACCACTATACTTTTGGTGATATGTTAAAAAAATTACAGGAAATTGATTCACCCGATCAAGAAACCATAAATCGAATAAAAAGTCTTAAGGAAATCCTAAGACTTATAAAATTTAGAAACAGAGAAATACAGGTAAAAGATTGTTGGTATTGCTCGGATGCAATTATTGCAGTTGAAGCTCCCCCAAAAGCCAGTATTTTTCATAACAACAAACAACATTATGAACCAATCTGTGAGGCTATTGAGAAAAAAAGTATAAGTTACAACTAATCAAACTCAAATAATCATAGGGGTGTTGGGACAATCAAGCCCTACTTGTTTTACCGTATTAATCCGGTAGAGCAGGTAGGGCTTTTTTTGTGGGTAGGCGCTCTATGTCATTCTGAGGCCGAAGGCCGAAGAATCTACTTGCATATGCGGGCAGATTCTTCACTCCACTCCGTTTCGTTCAGAATGACAATAAAATAAGTATTATATGTTTCGGGGTGTCTCACCCCGAAACGCCTAGCGGCGAGCAATTGGTTTCGGCATGAGACATACCGAAACATAAACATAAGGCAATCAGGGGAGTAAATCTGTGTGTATAAATTTATTATTAAATCCGCAATGCGCCGCTTTGCCGATTATGTACAGCGGGATTTAGACAGTAACCAAATAGGGCAAGGTCAAATTAATGATAAGATATTTTCATGGCAGGAAACTGCCGGCGGACTGGTATTAGGAGTAGAAGCTATGGCTATAACCACATATTATGCAGCCCCCATACAAAGGGAGCGTATTCGTCAAAATGAAGCTAATCGCATAAACAAAATAAGCATCTCAATCGGCGATAAAAATTTTCAAAACAGCCGGCAGTTTATAAGTGATATAAGCTTAATCAAAGGGGCTAAAGTTATTATCCGCCGTACCAGTAAACAACTGGATCATAGTAATCCAGACAGCTACAAAATAGTATTCAGGGGCTATGTAACATCAGTTTCCGCAAGTCAAGGCAATATTCAACTGGAGGTATCAGAACGCTATCACGACTGGTCGCGTCCCTTAAATAAACGCGAATTCTCTAAAATTTGTAATTTTGTATTCAAAGGTAATCGCTGCGCTTATACGGGCGCTGAAACCTTTTGCGATAAAACCTTACCGGCTTGTCAGGCATACGGTAATGAGGCGCGCTTCGGCGGATTTCCGGATTTGCCCGGCTTGCAGTTTAAGGGTTTTTAATGAATAAAAACAATGTAGGGTGGATTAAGGGGTTGTATACAACAGGTATTCTTACATATTTGAAGAACACCAAACAGTCACTAAGTTACCCCGAATCCACCACACCCGGCTTAAAACGTGTTTTTGAGCTTTTTCATAATATGAGCTTGACCCACCCTACATTAAGAAGAATACGGGTAATATGAATACCGAAACCGAATTAAAAAGCGTATATCGCATTTATCGCAACTGGTATAAAGATAATATTCGTCTGCGTATGGCTCATGCCAATTGCATAAAAGCAGTAATTGAAATGGCGGCGCGGGTAATTCCTCAGTATCAAATAATATACAATCAAGTTGAAAATAAGGTATGGTTTAAATGGCGCAAACATATAAAAAACGATGCAATCAGAGAAAAGTTTTTATCCTGGGGGCTGCATTGGGTAGATAAACCCTGCGCTGGAGACTTGCTTTTTATCAGCCTGCACTATGAGCCGGTTGATCACATAGGCTTATGCTTAAACAATAAGGAGTTTGTGCATCTGTTGACCGACGGACTGTATTTGGAACTCATAACAGATTATAAGGATCGCATTGTAAATATAGGCAGACTGTAATTGTATGTTTCTATAATAGGTTTTATGTTTGTCATTCTGAATGAAACGAAGTGGAGTGAAGAATCTACTTGCGTACGTGTACAGATTCTTCACTCCGCTTACGCTTCATTCAGAATGACAACTATATGGTAGTCGGGGTCGTCTCTGATCCCGACGCCATCTAGGGTCAGGGACAACCCAGAGTACCGTTTCTTTTATAGGTACGTTGTAGCATGAAAATAAGCAGCCAAAAACTAATATCAATCGCAGAACAATATGCGGGTAAACCCTATATATCAATTCGCCCGCAGATGGCCTGCATCTTCCTGGTATTGGATATATTATCGCCCTTATCGGCTGAATTTAGAACTATTCGCAAGCGGTTAAAATGTATGGATATAACCGCATCCCGGCGCAGTCTGATTACTCAGTATTATTTCCTAAAATTTATTCGCACAACTAGGCTTAGGTTAATAAACCCGGCGCCCTCTCCCCAGCGGGGAGAGGGTTTGGGTGAGGGGGATAAAGAGAATTACTATACACCTAATTTACAGCCGGGGGATATCTTGCTGCTAAATTACAGCACGCCAAATAACAAAGTAGACCACTTAGGACTGTATTTGGGACAGGATAAGGCTGTCTGGCTCAAACGCATAAAAAGGGAAACTACAGTAGAAATAATACCGCAGAATATACTTACGCCAAAACTAAAGGCAATCGCCAGAGGGAGGTTTGATGGGTAATTTCGGTAGATTAGCCCTATCAATGGTAGGTTATGTAGTCGGTTCATACTTTGGGCCGGCGGGTTCTTTTGTAGGTTATTTCGCCGGCAGTATGCTTGGTTCCTGGATGTTTCCGGTAAAAGGCGGCGGACTGAATCTGCCTGATAATTCACACTCAAGCCGCGTACTGATAAACGGTTTTTCTCAAACCAGTCTCACCACTCAGGTACCGGTACCTATTGTATTCGGTAAAGTATTACTGCACGGCAATTTTTTATCCGCTATTTTATTGGGCGAAGGGAACCGCCGTATGGTGGCGACTATCGGCTTGGGAGAGGGTACGCTTAGCCTGTATCAGGTCTATTTTGGGGGTAAGGAATTTAATAAACTTCCCAATTACGCCGCATCCAGAGGGGATGAGAAAAATACATCATGGGTAGAGTTCTACGATAATGGGCAGACATCTCAAATCAGTATATATAATACCGGTAAAAAAGAATCGGCGGTTCGGCTTATGTAAATGACACCATAGAAAGCTATCCAATCGCTATTATGGGAGTAGGCGCCGGTAATGAAATAAAATTCTACGTACAGCATTGGTCGCCCAAGAACGGCTCATCGCAAACATGGAATATAAAAGGGCAAGAAGAAGATCATGCAAATCCGGTCACTCTGGTGTCAGATGCCGGTTTTTTTAGAAAAAAGGTGGAATATGAAATACCCGACGGCAAAGGGGGAGGCTCTACTGTAACGGAATATGTGGATGGCATGACCGAGAGCGCCTACAACGTAAGTCTGCCCTATGAGGGCAAATGGGTCTTTACGCTGGAAGTAACTCAAGCTACAAACGGCGGGTATATTGTATTTGATACGGTGGAAGTGCTGCAAGATACCGGTAAATCAGTTGAATATCAATATTATAGCTAAGCTTATTGTTTGGTTAACCTGGTGCGTACCGCTAGTATGCCTTCCAGTTTGCGCTTTAATTTTCTGGTAAGCGGTTTATCTGATAATCCTGCTGTTGCCCTTCGTACCATATTGGAGGATGCCAATTTCGGGCTCAATATAAGTCAGGAAATAGATACGCTATCATTCGATAGTGCGGCCAATTGGTGTACTGCTAAGGGGTATAAGGTAAATGTTGCCTTTTTAGATATAAACTATGGAGAAGCGATAGAGCTAATCTGTAATGCCGGACGCCTGCTTCTAATACGCACCGGCGGAGTGTATAAATGCGTAGCCGAAGAGGATTCTCAAACAGTTGCCGCCTTTTCCGAGGATATAAATATCCTGCCCAACAGCCTGTCCTGGGGATATATAGGTCAAGAGGCCAAATTTAACCGCCTGCGCATTAAATACGTGGATGAAAACGAAAATTATACCTTACAGGATATTATTTTGGAAGATATCGCCCAAATTGAAGCTGACGGATATCCGCGCGAGGTCACCTATGACTTATCGGCAGTAAGCAGTATGCTGGTTGCGGCTGAATTGGGCAATATACTGTTTAAAAAGGCCAAATTCGTAAACATATATATCCAGTTTAAAATCGGCCTTAAAGATGCGCAGGTGGAAATAGGCGATATTATAGAGGTCAGCTCAACCAAATTGGGCTTTACGGACAAACTGTTTAGAATACTAAAAATTGATGAAACCGATGATTTCGGCTATCAAATATACGCAGTAGAACATTACGGGCAAATATATGATCCCGATATAAGTTTTACCGACTGGCATCCAATACCTTTTGAGCCGCCAGAGCCGGGTATCACAGCGCCGCCGTATGTGTACATAAGCAGCTTTACCCAAACCATTATTCCGGTGCTGCAAAGCTATCAGGTAAAGGTTACCGTAAATTATACCGTACCTGCCGCTGATCCGGAATTCGATCATATAGAGCTATGGGTAAGAGCGGGCTACGATACGGTATGGAATCTGGCAGGCGCTGATAATACCGGTAATATCGACTATACAGCGCCCGAACCATACGTAGATTATGAATACAAATTAGTAACCGTATCACCGGCGGGCGATAAAACAGATTTTAATCTGTCCCCCACAAGCTATCACTACCCAACATCAGGACCGTATTTCTATCCCGGCTACGGCGGCGGCAGATACGGCATACAACCATGGGGTATATAGCCTTATGAACCTGTTAAACTAATCCCTTGAGGAAAACCTTTTTGAAAAAAGGTTATTCCTCAAACTCCTTTCCAAAAACTTTTATTTAAAGGATTTGTGGTGGGGATATTGGTTTATGTCTGACTAACAATGTCATTTTAAAATATTAAAATTTTTACTGGCTAATATTTACCGGAAAAAAATAATATCCCCTCCACAAACCCTGTTAGAACAAAAGTCTTAGGAAGGGGGTTTGGGGGATAACCCTTCTTCAGAAGGGTTTCCCCCAAGAAATCAGTTTTACAATTTTATTAAGGTTAATACGCCAAGGAGGTAGCAATGGCGCAGCAGATTACGCCCAATTATGGGTTATCGTATTATGAGCAGTATGATATTAACTGGCATACTGGAATAAACAACAATTTTATCAATTTGGATGCGCTTTTGGCTAATATTGAGCAGGATGTATTGGATATAGGCAGTATAAATTTTATCCCGCATTCATTATGGACTTATGACAGTAATGCCGACGACATACCTGAATTATGGACTAAAACCGATGATAGCTGCACAATCAGCGCTACGCTCAGCGCATCGGAGGTAATGGGTTTTGCCAATAAGATACAGCTTACTATAAGCAATTCTTCAGGGGCTACTAAATATCCTGAATTTAAAATATCAGCTCAGATTCCGCCGAATCTGGATATAACATTTTCCGCCTGGTTAAAATCAGTCAATCTAAGCTTGCAGCTTAGGATTTATGACGGTACATCATATTTTGATTCAACCCTGCAAACAGAAGCGGCGGTTATAAGACGGCAGGTAAGCGCTGGAGGCATTGCCGCAGGCGCCGCTACAGTTGATTTAATCGTACGCATTAGCGTACCGGATGCTGCAACTAACGAAACAGTAGAAATACATTTACCTATGTTAAATACGGGAGATAAGGCGGCTGGATTCGCTCCGGCGGCAGGCGAGACGGCGCAAAGCCTGATAAACGACTTATACGTAGCCGGTAAATTAAAGACCAATTTAGATTGCAATCAGCGGCAGTTGCAGCAATTACGCCTGCAACTGCGTACGTCAGACCCGGGAGCGCCGGTACGCGGCGAGATATGGTTTGACGATGCAGCCGGTAAAAAGCGTCCGCGCTTTTATGACGGAACATTAACGGAACTTGTTTCCGTAGCCAAGCAGACGCATAAATGGGTTATTGCCGGCGCATTATCCACCGGCGCCGAACAAGGGGGAGTATGGCTTGCGCCCCGCTCGCTTACTATTGAGAAAGTATACATATATTGTAAAACAACCGGCAGCGCCGGCTCTAGTATTGTAGATATAAACAAAAACGGCGCTACTATATTTACTACGCAGGCTAATCGTCCTACCTTGGCCTTTGATGATACCGATAAAAAAGCGGTATCTGGTACGCCTGATATAACCGCTTTAGCCGAGGGCGATATCATGAGTATGGATATTGATCAAATTGCAACTGGCGCGGCTGATTTATCGGTAATTATAATTTGTGCTTAAAAGACTTTTCTTAGCTGTCATTCTGAGGCCTAAGGCCGAAGAATCTACTCGCTATATAGAAGGAGATTCTTCGGCCTGCGGTCTCAGAATGACACGCATACGTTACATTAAACCATATGGAAACATATTATGCTGCTTAGACCTGTATTAAATATAGACCCGCATGCGGCGCACCTGTCGCAGGCGGAAACTATCAGCGGATTATGGAATTTTACCGTACATCCTACGGGACTGGATCACGGCCAGCTTGCCAATATTGGTACTAATACGCATGTTCAGATAGACGCGCATATAACAAATAACACAAACCCACATGGAATAAGTCTTACTCAGAGCAATCTAACAGTTACCGAATCATTTACAGCAGGGGGCGCCGCTTTATCCGACGCCGTTGATATTCCGCTGGTTATTGATAACTTAGGCGGTACTCAAAATATCTTTGAGGTAAAAGATAATGGTTCGGCTGTATTAAGCATTGCCGACGGGGGTAATATCGGTATATTTGCTCTACCGGTATCTTCAGCCATGATGCGAGTGGATAAGAGCCTGTCTTATACGAGCGGTAATTATCAGGCTATGAATTTCCGGCTGACTCAGGATATAGCAACCAGCGGCGAGATTGTAGGCGCACTAGGACAGGCGCAGTCAAGTCACGCCAGCGGTAATATTACCGGACTGGTAGGACTAAAGGGTTATCTTAATCACCTTGGAGCAGGCGCTTTAGTCGCCGGACATGCCGTATACGGTGATTTTGTTATAGGCGCAGGCGCAGGCAGCGTCACCAGCGCTTTCGGCGGGCGTTTTATGATCAGAAATGCAGATGCGGCTATTAATAAAGCCTACGGGGTATACGGTTATATTGACGCCGAAAACGGCAGCATTACCAATGCTTATGCAATCTATGCTGAAGAGCCGCAGGTTGCCCTAGGTTCAATTGCACGCTCATGGGCGGGTTATTTTAACGGCGATGTGCAGATTAGCTCCGGTAAGAAATTAATACTGGAGGGTTCTGCCAATCAGAAGGGGGATTCGTATTTTGTATTTCAGAATAATCGTATCGAGGTATTTATAAACGGCGTACTGGAGGGATATATTGATACATTCGGCTTTGTATCGGTTTAAGATAAGCTGAAAAGCTCTTTTTAGCCTGTCATTCTTAAGGCGTTCTTGTCCTGTCATTCTGAGGCTGGAAGCCGAAGAATTTCCCCCCGCAACAGCGAGGAGATTCTTCACTCCACTTCGTTTCGTTGGCAATGACAGGCTAAAGAAAAGATAAAATAAGGGAAGGGAGAATTATTACATGGAACTAACCGATAATCAATTGATTGTATTAAAACAATTTATAGAGGAATTTAAGGATATCAGCAGTCAATATCAGATTAACGAGGCCATTACATTTATTATGTCGGATGATACAGAAAAATTAATTAGGATAAAAGAATTCGCAAGAGACGAAAGCCAAAAATTAATCCAAATGATAGCCGCATTGGATAAGAGAAAACAAAACCTGCTGAAGCAAAAAGCCATATTTGACGAGGTGGGCGGCGTACAGTAAACCATTGATAAAATCATATGTTTCATATGTCATATGTTTCGGGGTGTCTCACCCCGAAACATAAACATAATTTCTGAAAAAGAGGGGTAGCGACCAACGGGAGCGTAGGGGCAAAGCCCCTGAATTGGCCGGGGCGCCTCGCCCCTTTGATGAGGTGGGCGGTGAACAGTAAATTTATACAACAAAGAATAGATACCTTAAAACAGGAAATAGCCCGGCATCAAACAGAACTTAACCAATATCAACAGGCATTGGCGCAATTATCTGCAATAATCGCCTCTAAGCAAGGCGGCATTGTAGAACTTGAAAGGTTATTAAAGAATGGAAACAACACGCATACAGAGCAATCAAGTTGAAAGAATTTACTTTATACTGCTTGATGCAACCGGCAATCCGGTAACCGGACTCACTGGTAATCAGCTTGATATGCTTGTTTTGATGAGGAAATCAGACGGGGCATATTGGGACGGCTCCGCTTGGCAGGCGTCTAAGACCAATCTTGCCGCAACTGAGCAAGACGCCGCAGCCAGCCCTGGACTGTACTATTACGCCACACCGGCGCTAGCCGAGGATGAATATGTAATTACAGTAAGCACAACATATGCGGCCAATATACCGCAAGCGGGTATTATAAAAGCCGGCGGGTATGTGGACGAGATAACAGATACGCGACGTATCGTAAAGAATAAACTCACCATAAATGCGGCTGCAAGCAAGCTGCAATTGTGGGACGATAACGGCACGTCGGTATTATATGAATGGCCGCTTACGGATATTGACGGTAATACCGTAAATATCGGCGCAGGAGCGCCGGCAAATCGCGGGGAGCCGGCATGATAGTTTCACAGGGACTGGGATGCGGCTCTTTGGCTGCGCAGGGTTACGGCGGGTATATGCCGCTATTGGGGCGGGCTGTAATCAGCATAGTGTTTATAATTTCTTACAGAGTGTTAATTTTTAGGACATGAAAAGCATTATTTTTAATATTTTTACAAGACGCAGCCTATTTTATGTTAATAGCAGACAAATTCTATTTAAAATTATTAAACGAAAGCTGGTTTTTGTTTTACCGGACAGGCCGCTAATCTACCGTATAACAAGGAGATAGGCAATGAGTATTGAGCAGAGAAAATTCAGCTTAGAGAAACAACCGGCGGAAAAGCTGACAATTGGAACGGATTTTGAAAATGATTTAGGTATAGGCGAGGCAATTACATCAGCCGAAATATCAGCAATAGACTTAAATGACGGCAGTGATGCCGGCAGTTTGATTTTAGACGGCACATATAGTATTAACAGCTCACAAGTATTACAAAAAGTAAAGGCAGGCGCCGACGGCAGGCGTTATCAAATAACAATGAGAGCCGCTACTGATGCGGCGCATGTATTCGAGGCGGACATAGTAATGACCGTTTGCGAGTTGTAAAGAATATAGGCATATTAATATTGATGCCTGCCGGTTGATTAACGGGTGTTTTGGTAAGGAATTGCTTAGGAAAAGGGATATATATCACCCGTTTTAGGGGTAAAACGGGTAGGGGGTTATCAGATTGTTTATCTTTAAATAAGGTAATCGGGAGGCATCATGAAGCGCAAAATAAAAAACATAGTTCTACATTGTTCCGCATCTTCCTTTGGTAATGCAGTATTAATCGACCAGTGGCACAAAGAGCGCGGCTGGAAGGGTATTGGCTATCATTATGTTGTTTTGAATGGTTTTATCCGTGACAGACAGGCTAAAACAAATTCACGGTGGGCATTTTTAGACGGTTCGGTGGAATGCGGCAGACCTTTGGATAAATCTCCTTATTTAACCGAGGAAGAGGTAGGGGCTCATGTTAGCGGATTCAATCATAATAGTATAGGTATCTGTCTTATCGGGCATCCAAACCGGTTCAGTATTCGGCAATTCTATGCCGTTCGTTCGGTAATTTCAGCCCTAAGATGGGAATTCGATATTCCGCTAAAAAATATATTGGGTAATCATGAATTAAATTCTAAAAAACTTTGTCCCGGCTTAAATATGGATTATTTTCGTAAATATATTACTGATGACCGCAATATAGAATTATTAATCGGGGAATTATACCATGCCTGCGCTTAACAAAAACCGAACAGGGATAGCTTGTAAAAGCGTAGCCGCCGACCTTAAGGTCGGCTAAAGTAGCGGGTTTAAAAACCCGCGGCTACATACTAGCATATTTCGGCATGAAACATACCGACAACATAAGTAATTGTCATTCTTCACTCCGCTTCGAGGCTGTGTCGCAACCGTAAAAATCGCTTTTTTTTGTCATTCCCGTGAAAACGTTAATCAATAACTTATTGAAAAGATTGGATTCCTGCCTCCGCAGAAATGACAGGTTGAGAACAATTTTTAGATTCTAAGTAGTTATGACACAGCCGCTTTGTTCAGAATGACAGCCAAGATAGTTAAACAGTTTTGGTTAACCCCAAATATAAACTATTCGCAAGTTAACTCAAAATAGCAATTTTATCTTTTATGTACTCTGGTTAACTACTCTTTTAAAATTTGAAAATCATTATTTGTAACCTGCGCGAGTATAGTTTTTGCGTCCATCGACAGAAACACAACTATAGAAGCGGGTTTAAACACCCGCATCTACATTACAAAGACTAGTCTTTTTTCTTATTTTTACGCACCACAGCGGCAAATTCGCAGAATTCCACAAAGCAGCCGCAACATATTTTAAACAATTTCCAGCCCATAATAGATACGGTACCCGTAGTTCTGGGCAGATGCCTAACCGGTATTTCCGCCAAGCGGTGCCCCCTGGCTTTGGTAAGATAGGCTGTCATAATAGACGGCGCAAAAGCCGTTTTGGGTACAAAGGGTAAAACATCATCCAAGACGCTTTTTTTGATTACCTTAAAAGGTGAATTAGTATCTTTTATCCAGTATCCATATAAGAGAAAGCCGCATAAGCGCACAATACGCGTAATAATCAAGCGATGCAGCGGATCATGGCGGGCTTTTCGATAACCGATTACATAATCATATTTATTGTTTTTAACTAGATCATATAATTTCCAAAAGTCTTTCGGATCGTTTTGATCGTCGCTGTCGCTTTGAAATATAATATCATATTTTGCATTTTGCAGCCCCAGCCGAACGGCGCGGCCGTGCCCCCCGTTTTTAGCAGGACGCAGCACTCTGATACCGTATTTTTTACTCAAACCGTCTAAAATCTCCCCTGTACGGTCTTTTGAGCAATCATCTACTACAATAAATTCCGCCTCATCAAGTTTGCTTATTATTTCATTATAGTATTTTTTTACTACCTCTTCAATACAACCTTCTTCATTGTAAGCCGGCATTACCAGAGATACGCCCATAATCCGCTACTCCGTATTTTTTAATTTTAAAACCAGACAAACGTCTGGAAGTATTGTTGTAAAGTCAGGTTGTGAATATTATATCTCAAAAGCAATCTAAAAACCAGTAAACAAAACAGTTTCACCGTTTTTAAACTCCTGCAGAGCTTTATTTCTTTCTTTTTTTCTTCCTGGGTCAAGGCAGATGTATCGGATTTTGACAAACGTTTCCCAAAAATATCCACTAAAACATTATTCGGTAATGTTTTTAGCATATTTACCAAAGCATCTTCCGGCAGTAATAAGGTTAGCTTAAGCAAAAATCCCGCGTTCGATTCGGCCAAGTTCTTCTAACAACATATCTATTCCAAATTTTGTGTCTAACAAATTCATGGGAATCCTATTGCCAAGCGCCCTATTGGGAGATTTAAGCCAAAAGAGAAATTTTCCTTTATCTTCAAATACATTAACCCCTTTGACTACAACTTTGGCAATATACAGTATTTGCTCAGATACGCTTTTTTTAAAGCGGGCAGCCGCTGAATATCTCTGTATTGTGCGTTCGGTAACCGGCAGCCAATTACTAATCTTACGTATGGAAATGTTCAGATAACCGGCAAGATTTAGGAGCGCTTGTTTGGATATGCCGCTTTTACACAAATCAATTAAATCCATATTGTTTTCAACCTGCATGTTCAAAGTTTTTCTGCCGCCCAAAATTTTTTCTAAAGCTGCGAATTCCATGTTCCCCCCCTGCGTTGTTGCGACCTTTGCCTTAAAGATAACGAAAAATGTCGCAACTGTCAAGATCGTAAGTTTAGAATTATTCGTAGACTGGCTGAAAAATACAATATCTTATTCTACGTGTGGTTATATCAAATTTAAATACCTTAATAAAGGTTGATTTTGCAGGTAAACTTTGGTAATTTGATTATTATTTTACCTAACCTTAAATTAACCTAAATCCAAAATAATTGATTTAACTTATTTATAAAAGACAAAACCATGAGGAACCCTTTTTGAAAAAAGTGTTCCTCAAACTCCTCCCAAAAACTTTCAATCTAAAGGAATTTGGCTGGCGGCACAATAATGACAGTTAAAAATATTATTGCAAAATAATATGTGCCGCCAGCCAAATTCCTTGAATTAAAGTTCTTAGGAAGGGGGTTTGGGGGATAACCCTTCTTTCAAGAAGGGTTTCCCCCAAGGTTTTTATCCTTTATAAGTAAGTTAATCAATTATGTTGGATTGTAAATTTTAAATTATAATGAATAAAAATACAAATATGCCTCGTTTGTTTATTATAGACGGTAATTCATATATTTACCGGGCTTTTTATGCTATAAGACGGCTGTCTAATTCCAAGGGAGCGCCCACTAATGCGATATACGGTTTTACGCGTATGCTGCTTAAGATTATAAATCAGCAGAAACCCGAATATCTGGTAATTGCATTCGATCGGCCTGAACCCACTTTTCGCCATAAAAAATATTCCTAATATAAAGCCCATAGACCGCCTATGCCTGAAGATTTAATACCGCAGATTCCATATATAAAGGAAGTGGTTAAAGCCTTAAATATCCCTATTATGGAGGCCGCCGGCTATGAGGCTGACGATGTTATCGGTACGCTGGCTAAAAAGGCTTCAAACGACAATATGCAAAGTGTAATCATTACCGGTGATAAAGATATCTTTCAGTTAGTTAATCCGCATACTGTTATATACGATGAATTAAAAAACATCTGGTATGACGTAGAAAAAACGCAGGAAAAATTCGGGATTAGAATAGATCAATTGCTTGATATTTTTGCATTAGCCGGAGATACCAGCGACAATATTCCCGGCGTACCCGGAATCGGGCTTAAAACCGCTGTTTCATTAATAAAGGATTTTGATAATCTGGATAATCTGCTGGCAAATATTGAGCAAGTAAAGGGCAAAAAGCGTAAGGAGAATCTAACCAATTACGCAGAGCAAGCTAGATTAAGTAAATTTTTGGTTACTATAGATACCGATGTTCCGCTTGATATAGACCTGTCGGCATTGAACTTCGCCCAGCCGGATTCCGCTAAGTTAACTGAGCTTTTTAAGGAATTTGAATTCTTCTCATTATTAAAAGAATTCAGCCCCCAAAGCCAAACGGACGCTACATACCATATCATATTGACTGATACACAATTTGAGGAGTTATTAAAAAAACTGGCGGCATCAGACGGCTTTGCTGTTGATCTGGAGACCACCGGCACGGACCCAATGCGCGCCGATATTGTAGGTATATCCTTTTGTGCGGATGAGGAGAACGCCTATTATATCCCCTTAAAGCATAATTACCCGCAAGCGCCCGCTCAATTAAAAATAGACTATGTATTAGAAAAACTAACGCCCCTGCTTACTGATGCGAGTATAAAAAAATACGGTCAGAATATAAAATACGATGCGCTGATTTTGCGCAGGCAGGGTATTAAAACAGCCGGTATAAATTTTGATACGATGATAGCCTCATACCTGCTTAATCCCTCCAAACGCAACCATAATTTACAGGATATAGCCCTAGAACATCTAAATCGCAAAACAGCCTCTTATAAAGACATAGCAGGTTCAGGCGCAAAACAGATCGGATTCGCTCAAGTTGATATACAAGCCGCCGCTAAATACAGCGCCGAAGATGCGGAAGTTACCTTTGCTTTGACTATGGAGCTGGCGCCCAAACTAGCCCAAGCCAAACTGGATGAGTTGTTTTATAAAATGGAAATCCCTTTGATTGATGTGCTGATTGATATGGAATTATGCGGAATGCGTATTGATCCTGCGGCGCTTCATGAAATGTCTAAGGCTTTAGAGGGACAGCTTAGCGAATTAAGCCGAACAATATATAACCTGGCCGGAGAAGAATTCAATATCGATTCCCCAAAACAGTTATCGGTTATTTTATTTGACAAATTGCATATGCCGCCCATAAAACGCACTAAAACCGGTTACTCCACCAATACGGAAGTATTAAAAGAACTGGCTATATCATATGATCTGCCGGCTGTTATTTTGAATTATCGTCATTTAAAAAAGCTAAAGTCCACCTATGTGGATGCTTTACCCAAATTGATAAATCCTTATACCAACCGGCTGCATACCTCGTTTAATCAAACGGTAACGGCCACCGGACGCTTAAGCAGCAGCGAGCCTAATCTGCAAAATATACCGGTACGCAGCGAATTAGGACGCGCTATAAGACGCACGTTTATTCCCTCTGCCGGCTGTAAGTTATTAGCGGCGGATTATTCTCAGATTGAACTGCGTATTTTGGCGCATATGTCCGGCGATGAGACGCTAAAGGATGCGTTTTTACATGATGAGGATATACATACCCGCACCGCATCGGAGGTATTCGGCGTAAGTTTGGATGAGGTGAGCGCTGATATGCGCAGGCAGGCTAAGGTGATTAATTTTGGTATTATATATGGTATGAGCGCTTATGGATTATCTAAAGACCTGAGAGTACCGCAAAAAGAAGCAAAAGAATATATTAAAGCATACTTTGCGCGATATCCTAAAATACAGGAATTTTTAGATAAAAACATAGAGCAGGCTAAAGAAACCGGTTATATAAGCACGCTTTTTAAGCGCAGACGCTATATCCCGGAGCTTACTTCAAAAAACGGTAATCTTCGTAAATTCGGGGAGCGAACGGCTATTAATTCGCCCTTGCAGGGTACGGCGGCTGATATGATTAAGCTGGCTATGATAAACATACATAAAAAATTACAAAAAGGCGCCCCCGGCGCTAAAATGATCCTTCAGGTGCATGATGAGCTTATATTTGAAGTAACCGAGGGCGAGTTGGAGACTATCAGCCGCTTAGTAAAACAGGAAATGGAAAATGTAATTAAGCTGGATATTCCGCTTAAGGTAAATTTAAAAAGCGGTAGTAATTGGGCGGAGATAGAATAACCGCCTGCGGCGGGGCAATAATAATACTGTTAACTTAAAGGCAGCGGTCATTCTGAGGCTGGAAGCCGAAGAATCTGCCAGCGTACGGGAACAGACCCTTCGCTTCACTCAGGGTGACAGCTATATAATATGGAGAATAATTTTGTCAGATTTAAAAGATCAAAAAGACCCGTATGCAAAAGCCGGCGTAGATACCGCAAGGTCTGTATTGGCGCTTACGGGATTATTAAAGCGCTTAAAACAAACCCATGAGCTAAGAACGGGGCTAAGGGGTTCGGTGGCTTTGGAATCCGGTTATTTTGCAACGGTACTGGACTTAGGGCAAAAGCAGGGACTTGCGCTTTCAACAGACGGAGTGGGCACCAAAATATTACTCGCAGAGATGATGGACAAATACGATACAGTGGGCATAGACTGTATTGCTATGAACGTAAATGACCTTTTGTGCGTAGGGGCGGAACCTATTGCTCTGCTGGATTATCTGGCAGTGCAGCAGGCCGATGAAAGGCTGTTATCAGAATTGGGTAAGGGGCTGTTAGAGGGCGCAAGGCAGGCCAATATTTCCATACCGGGCGGAGAGTTAGCGCAGGTAAAGGATATGTTAAAAGGCGAACGCGAGGGTTACGCCTTCGATTTGGTGGGTACGGCGGTCGGTCTGGTGGATATGGACAGGCTCATTATCGGGCAAAACATAGCAGACGGGGATGCGCTTATCGGGTTTGCATCTTCCGGTTTACACAGCAATGGATTTTCTCTTGCGCGCAGGGTGTTGTTAGATGAGGCCGGTTTTAAATTAGATCAGGTAATAGACGAGCTTGGTAAGCCGTTGGGCGAAGTTTTACTGGAGCCTACGCGTATATATGTGCCGCAGATAATGGCTATGCTGAAAACCCAGCTTAAGATAAAGGGCATGGCGCATATTACGGGCGACGGGTTATTTAATCTAACGCGTTTTAAAAAAGAGGTCGGGTTTTTTATAGATTTCATGCCGGATGCGCCGCCTATATTTAATTTAATCCAAAAATGCGGTAAAATAAGTCAAGCTGAGATGTATAAAGTATTTAATATGGGGATTGGATTTTGTATTATAGTACCCTATGAACAGGCGCGGCTTGCAGTATCACTGGGGCAGGAATTGGGAGTTGAGGCTTTTGTAATGGGTTCCGCCGTAGAGGATAAGCAGCGTAAGATTGTTGTATACCCTCATAAACTGGTAGGCAGGGGCGGGAATTTTGTCAAGCTGGCAATGTAATGTGCGTATATACTTATGACTTTAAGAAAGCTGTCATTCTTAAGGCCAAAGGCCGAAGAATCTTCCCCCGCGACAGCGAGTAGATTCTTCGGCTTCGCCTCAGAATGACAGCTAAGATAAGTTGATGTTTCGGTTTGTTCTCAAACCGAAACAGTTAAAGACGTCCTTATATAGTTTCGGCGCAAGACAAGTCAAACATCAAAAACAACCTTAATTAGCTAAATCACGGCTGGTCGCTACACAGCCTCAATGTGTTTTTGTTATTCACAATCACACAAGACCTACTGGAGTGGTTATATTTTTCTTGACAAATAAACAAATATGGTGTTAATTATATAAAGAAGTAGTGAATAAAATTGGCAAGAAGCCAGTTGTCTAACTTATTGCTAAAAAATAGATTATATTAAATAACCATTTAATATAATCGTTAATTAAGATTATACATAAGCAAAGTTTAATTATAATTTCAGCAGATACGGCCACGAAGACCTAAATCAACAAGAATGTTGATATATAAGTTTTTTTGTGGCTTTTTTTGGTTTATACGGTCGCAAAGGCTGTATCTTAGTATACAACGTGAAAAAAAAACGTATGCTGGTTATATTATCTTTATCCGTATTAAGGAGCCATGAAGGCTTTGGATTCCCATAAAAACTGGGATCAGCCTTCATGGCTTTTTTTGTTATCTGAAGAAAAATAATATTAACCCATTGAAAGGAGAAAAATTATGTATGTAAATTATATTACTGAATTAAACAAAATCGGGCAATTGCACGGACATATTTGTTTTGGTTTAGCTGTAGGATATCGGGCGGCATTAATGGCTAGGCATGAATTTAGGATTGCTTCGGCCAAAAGCGAACAAAGGATATTTTCCATAATCCAAAGGAGTAATTGTTGCGAGGAGGCTATTCAACTGGTTACTGATTGTTCTTGGCATAAGGGCACTATTATTTATCAGAACATCGGACGCTATGTATTTATTTGTTATAACCATACTATTGGAAAATCGCTGCGAATTTGCTTAAAACAAAACCTAGCGCAATCAGGAGAGGAGCTGCATGATATCAAAATTAAAAAAGCTGTAGTAACTGAAGACGAAAACAATCATTTTTGGAAACTAAACAAACTGTTGGTTGACAGAACATTACAGACTGATTCAGATAATCTGTTTGATATTCAACGATATTCTATGACTCTACTGGTTAAGATGGATGATGGTAATTCTTTATATGTTCCTAATCAAAACAATCTTAACCCGAATAATTTGGGATTTAATTTGAGTCAGGGTTTACCTTGTTGAAATTATTGTCATTCTATATAATACTCCCCAAAAACTGGAGTAGTCGTTAAGGTGTAAATGATAATAAGTATTATATTACACCTGATTAAGAATATTCAGGATGGTAAGTAAGCGCAAATTTAGTATTCGTTATTTGTTGGGTTTAGTTTACGTTTTACCCAACCTACTTTTTACTGGATTTCCGATAAAGGCATTCGGGAATAACAGATGTGGGGTGGGTCAAGCCCGTATAATGAAAGAGTCAAAAAAATATGTTTAAGCGTACGTACTTGATAAGCATAGTTACATAAATATCTATACCTTGTGTTGTCGTATTCTCAAATCTGACAACAGGGACTTCGGGGGTTAGATTTCTTAATCTGATCCCACAAAAATATTATAGCTAATTATGCAACTATGCTTAGCTACGGGCCCACCGCGCCTGCTCATAAGCGGACGCTGTGGATTTAAGGGTAATCTTTTAATAAATTATTGTCCTTTATTTACATAATGATATCTGTTAGAATAAACTCCTTAATCCACCCTACTATGTGTTATTATTTTTTTGGCTAAGGTATAGCGGCAAAATGGATAAAAACAACAAAAAAGTTATCTGGCTTATAATAGGGGCGCTGATTCTATGCGGCGCGGCTGCGGGGTATTATTTTTATACCAAAAAGCCGTATCTGGTGTATGAACTTAGTTTGGATTTAAAAAATGCGCACACCTTAAGACCGAGATTTTTAAGGGGGCGTCCTTATGCCAAGATGAATCTCCACTTGACAACTAAGCCGGTTGATGTCACGGAATTCAGCAGGATTCAGATAAAACTGCCCAGCAATAAAAAGCTGAAATTATTAGAGGAGATTGGCGGTAAGGGGTTATTTATGTCCATTTTCTTAGGAGGAAGGGACGTTTTGCCTGATAAGAAAAAAAAGATAGAATACAAAGCCGTACCCTATTTGGAAGACTTACGGGACGAAAAAGGCGAGCCGGCGGGTTATTTTATTGAGTTGGATAATTTAAATGATAATAAAAAATATATAATTTGCACTGAGGCGCCTTCTAAAAAACCGCGTTCATTAAAGTATTTTTTTGCATTTTATAAGCAATAGAGTTTTATACTACTTATGTAATATGCTATAATATATTAGACATAAGCCGACGTAGCTCAGTGGCAGAGCAACTGATTCGTAATCAGTAGGCCGGGGGTTCAAATCCCCCCGTCGGCTCCAATGATTACAGGCAGTTACAAAACATTAGGCCTAACGCAAAAAATATTAGTGGGCGTATAGTAGGCGGTAGGATTAAAGAATAGGCGGTTTTGTTAAATATTGTTTGTAAATTTATTGCTTTTTTGACCACTGGGGGGGAGGGGCGCCCCGAAGGGGGGGGAAGGCATAATATGAAGAAGTATACTATGCTTGTTTGTGTACGAAAAAAACAAAAAGGGATTTTTTGTAAGATAAGTTTTTTTAGCTAAATTTTGTACCAGAAAAAAACCGATAATCTTTCGCCGACAAATTTAACTTTTTTAATTGACATACAATTGAAAAAAACAGACCTGTTTTTCATGTGATGATTTAGGTTATTAAAAAAATTCCATACTTCGCAATTGCTTAAAATAATATCCTAACATACCCGCTAAGGGCGCAAAGCCAATTTTTCAATATACTTGATATAGCAGATAAAACCAATTTAAACATAGCGATATGCGCTGTTGAATGGTTGACAATTTATCTAAAAAAGAGCATTCATTTTTCCCCGTGTATTGCCCTAAAATAATAAAACATAGGCTAATGTATGGGTTTACAAAAAACAGCCTATGGCGAGGGTATAAGGCACCCTTGAGATATAGTTAAGACCTCTATGGTTCTGCTAGTCCTTGCCCATATTATAATGCTTGTAGAGATATTCAATTATATCGGCCTCAAAAAAATACCGCCTGTTTGATTTTTCCATGTACTTTAATCCCCCTCGTATCCAGTTTGAAAGCTGTCGGCTATGCCCTGATTTGGTGACGGGCAAGTCCAGCCGTGCGGCTAGGTCTTTTTCTGACCAGATTTGATCTAGTTTTGTAGGTTTTACGCTCATTTTTTACCCCTTTTAGCTCATTTATTGTCATTTTATTGCCTAAAAACCGCTTAATATGCTCAATTTTGCCAGATAAATTTTTAGAGTTTAATTTATTAATCAGACTAAATATTTGTTCTTCTGTTGCAATGTTTAGTTGCAAAGCGCAATAATTACAAATAATTACTTGATTGTCTGTTTTCGCATAACATAATTTACAAGCCATTTTATCTATGAATCCTTTAATTTTTTTCCTTTTTTTATTATACTCCCCAAAAAAGATTTAGACTTTATGTGAATACCAATTTTTGCCCTAAAATACGCTATCCAACATTTTATGTATCAGTGGAGCCTTTTGCAAAAGTCTTAGTAAAATTGGTTCCCAAAAATCCAATAAGTATTTTTTTGCGTTTTTTTGCGTTTTTGTGGTTAATTTTTATCAATCAAGGTGTTTTATTCATCTTTTCATTCCCATTTAGGTAATTTTAGACAGACTTATACCTTAATCCAACACTTGCTTCGATATAATGTTACAATTTACGCTAGCAGTTTAAGCAACTGGTCGGCAAAAAGAGCAATCACGCCAAACATCAGATGCAGCTTGACCTTCTTGCAGCCTCTTACCATTACGCATCGACCGCCAAAGTCTTCTTTCAACCTGGCGTTGGAGCGTTCGGCGGCGCTTCGCTCGTTATATCTTGCCGCTTCTGCGGGCGGCATGGGCGGGACATCCTTTTTGCCCCGTGGATTTTTGTCTATGATAGGCACATGGCCTAAGTTACGGCTAACTTCATATATCGGGCCGGCG
>JAJRXT010000152.1 GCA_024276125.1 bacterium | reverse complement strand
TTGGCATTAGAAAATCAATATGAAACAAATTATAAGAAAGATAATCAGGAGATAGTCGCTCTTTTGGATATTGGCGCCAGCGTGGTAAATCTGTCTATACTAAAAGATGGTTCCACTATATTTGCCAGCTCGTTTTTCGGCTGCGGCAATGATATAACCGAGGCTATACAAAGTGAGTTTGAGCTGAATCCGGGCGAGGCTGAATTGATAAAACAGGGGAAAAATTTATCCGATGTAGATATCGGCAGGCTACGTAATATTGTCTGGAATGCTTCGGAAAAACTTTCTAAACCAATAGAAGAATTTTTTAAATGTTTTAATGGGGTTTATCCTGATAAGAAAATTTCTAAAATATTCTTATCAGGCGGCGGAGCGTTATTTAAGGGCTTTGTAAATTTTTTGAGTTATCGGCTGGATATGCCGGTAGAAATATTAAATCCCCTAAAAGAAATTGCTCTAACCGGTTCTAATCATGATGTTATGATGATATCGCATTTAGCTCCGCTGGCGGCAATCGGGGTGGGACTTGCATTAAGAAGAGCAGGCGATAAGGTTTACCGGCCTTTAGCTAATATTTAATTTTCCCTTAGCCGTCATTCTGAACAAAGCTTAAATTTACTGTAGGGGGGATAGGTATGTCCCCAATGCCCTTAAGTTAAGCTTTATACTATAATGAAAAGCTTTTTTTGTCTGTCATTCTGAGGCCGGAGGCCGAAGAATCTGCTCGCTACGGGGACAGATTCTTCACTCCACTCCGTTCAGAATGACAGCTGCCTTTAACTTAATTAAGTACAAGCCCCTACTTTATACCCAATACCGCCTCGCACAGATTATAGGCATGATCGCCTATTTTTTCAAAGTTATGTAACATATCGGTAAAAATTAATCCCTGGATTACTTTGCATTTACCGTTATTTAATCTTTCTACATGTAATTGCCGGTATTTAACCACCATATCATCAATATCATCTTCATAGGACAAAGCTTCTTGGGCCAATTTTTGATCATTATCAGAAATAGCCTGTACAGCGTCTTTTAAAAACAGGAGCGTTTTTTTATATAAGTTATCTATTTCGCCCATAGCTTCTTCGCTAAAACCGAATTTGCCATCCAGTAAGCGTTCTGAGAGCTTGGTTAAGTTTTCCGCATGATCCCCTATTCTTTCTACATCATTTATTACATGTAAAAAAGAAGATATTTGTCTGGCTATTTCTGGATTTATGGTCTTTTGTGATATTTTTACCAGATAATCGGCAATATCCTTTTCTAATACATCGGTGATATGTTCTTTTTTGATTACTTTCTTAAAATCATTATAGTCCTTGTTATATAAGCCGTGCATAGATAAATCCAGCATCTCTTCTGCGGTTTTACCCATATATATAATTTCATTGCGGGCTTGTTCCAAGGCCAGTACAGGGGTGGTTAAGAGGCGTTCATCCAGATAATTGGGGCTTTTCATCTCTTCTCCTGGCACCAGTTTGGTCACCAATTTTATTAATAAAGGAATAAACGGGAACAGGATAATGGTATTAGCTACATTAAAAAGCGTATGAGCATTGGCGATCTGATGAGCTATATTACCCGAGGTCAGTTGAATAAGTTTCATATAGTAAGGAAGTAATAACAGTACAATAACAGTGCCTATAAGATTAAAGACGGTATGTGCCACCGCTGCTCGTTTGGCGGATACGGAGGTGCCTATACTGGCTAGAAGCGCGGTAACGCATGTGCCGATATTATCGCCAAGCAGGATAGGAATAGCCGCCGATAAATTGATCAAACCGCTGCCGGATAATGACAAGAGCAAACCGATACTAGCGCTGCTGCTTTGAATGGTTACTGTTACCAAAATACCGGCTAAAACGCCTAAATAAGGACGATGGCTTAAAGAAAGCAGAAAATTTACGATTGCCTCATGCTGGCGCAAAAATTTTACGGCGCCGCTCATAGTGTTTAAGCCTAAAAACAGCAGGCCGAATCCTAAAATTATCTGACCTATATTTTTATATAAATTTCTTTTGGAAAACAGTGTCATTGCACAGCCGATACCAATAGCCGGCAGGGCTACTTTTGTGAGCTTTAAGGCTATTATCTGAGCGGTAACGGTGGTGCCGATATTAGCGCCCATTATAACGCCGACGGCTTGATATAGATTGAGCAATCCGGCATTGATAAAGCCGACCAATAATACAGTGGTAGCGCTGCTGCTTTGGATGATGGATGTAACCACTGCGCCGACCGCTATACCCCGTAGCGGATTTTTGGTAAGCGCGGCTAAAAGCGACCGCATGCGTTCTCCTGCTACTTGCTGCAACCCGTCTCCCAAAAGCTGAATACCATATATCAGAAGACCCAAGCCGCCTATTGTACCGAATACTATTTGTGTAACCATTTTGTGTAAAAACTTCCTTTATTAAGGTTGCAAAACAACTGTATTTTTATCTAAAAAATGGAGTCAGGCAAAAAGTACCAGATAAGCAAAAGCGTTGTCAAGCAAATAATGATTATTTAGGCAAATAAATGATTTTTCTTTGATGTTTTAATATTTCGGGGTGAGACACCCAGATTGTCATTTATGAGGGCGCCTGTTACTGTTTCGGGGTGAGACACCCCGAAACATAGACATAAGGAAATTGTCATTCTGAATGAAGCGTAAGCGCAGTGAAGAATCCGCTTACCTGCGGTGCGATAAGTTCAATAGCCTCTTATAAGATCGTAATTTATGAGCCATTACAGTATATATAACTTTGCGTAAGGTGAATTACTAAAAAACAGTCGTAAAATAAAGTTCTATTTGCTATAATTAAAGTACGCAAAAAAGCAATCTATGTTTCGGCGCAAGACAAGCCAACATCAAAGTAGGGGCAGGTTTCAAACCTGCCCCTACAAAACCATTAAACCCAAACGCAGTATCATTTTCACAACCAAGGAGGCAGAAGTATGTATTTAAGACGTTTTATGTCAACACTTACAGCAGTATGTTTTATGTCGGTTATGATTGCATTATCCGGCGGCAGGGCGTATGCCACGGATGTATGCGGGCCGGTATTTTCTAATACCGCCTGGGATATTGCCGGCAGTCCCTATATCGTAAAATGCGGGATTGTAGTAAAAGCGGGGGCAATGCTTACCATTGACCCGGGGGTGGAAGTGCTATTTAACGGGGCTTATTTTATCAGAGTGGAAGACGGCGGCGGATTAATCGCCGAAGGCACGGAAGCTGATATGATCACCTTTACCTCAAATCAGGCGGCGCCGGCAGGCGGCGACTGGGGCGGGATAGAATATCAGGCCGGCTCTTTAGGCAGATTGATATATTGTAATATAGAATACGCCGGCTACGGCGGTTTAGGCGGTATACATGTTGCCAATAACGGAACTATAATCGACCACTGCAAAATCAGCCATTGCTACGGCGGTTTAGGCGGTATTTCTGCTTATTACGCCGATAACCTGCAAATCAGCAATAACACCATAAGCAGTAATTATGCGTCCACTTGGAACGGGGGAATTTCTTGTAGCTACAGTACGGTAAGCATAACCGGCAATATTATTACCGGTAATAATGCCGCGTTATCTAGCGGCGGAATTGGTTGTGGTCATGCTACGGTGAGCATAAGCAATAATACCATCAGCGGTAATTCTGCCGCTGTTCATGGCGGCGGTATTGTGGGTTCTTACTCTGCAATAACGATAAGTAATAACACGATAAACAGTAATACCGCTAAGGAGCATGGCGGCGGCATCTATACTGATCACGGTACAGTCAACATAACCAATAATACCATCAACGGTAATTCTGCCGCTACTAAAGCCGGCGGCGGTATTATTACTTTTTACAGTACAGTCAACATAACCAATAATACCGTCAGCGGTAATTCTGCCGCTTACGGCGGCGGCGGTATTCGTCATTGGTATGGTACCGCGACCATAACCAATAATACAGTTAACAGTAATTCTGCCGCTTACGGCGGCGGCGTTTGCACCGGTTATGGTACGGCAACCATAAGCAATAATATTATCGCTGATAATTCGGCTGCAGTTTTAGGCGGAGGAATTTATACACACGATAATAATGCCCAAATATCAGGTAATACCCTGCAAAACAATACCGCCGGTACTGGTTACGGTATTTATATAGTCTCGGGCGCTCCCGTTGTAACCGGTAATAATCTGTTAAATCCCGGCGGGTATGAGGTATACAATGATAGCACATCTGACGTAGAAGCATCCGGCAACTGGTGGGGGACTACCGAGCAATGGCAGATTATGGATAAAATATACGACTGGTATGATGATACCGCTAAAGGCGAGGTGTTGTTCTACCCCTGGGCTGACAGCTATAATAATTTAGTAAATATCGCTTCCTTTACGGCTAATCCGGTACAAGTCATATCCGGCGATCCGGTTAGTTTTACGGATTTATCTTTCGGTGATATCAGCTTGTGGCGCTGGGAATTCGGCGACGGGCAAATTAGCCGCGACCAGAACCCGATTCATGTATACGACAGAGCCGGCGAGTATACCGTAACGCTGGCTATAGGCGGCGCAGGCGGTAATGATACGGTAACTATGGTGGATTATATTAAGGTAGTCGATCCGGTAAGTATAAGCGTAACCTTAAATCAGGCCGCCTTTATTACTGGCGATACGCTTACCGCCGAGTATCAGTTAACCAACTTGGGGCCTAATCAGGTGCAGGTTGAGCTTAAACTATGGGAGGTATTCCCGACTAAACGTACAGACCCGCTGGCTCATCCGCATACGCGGGTAATACTTGCTCCGTACGCCACCGCAGCCGATACATTCTACAGCCACACCTTCGACGGCTCTGAGCCGGCAGGCGGCTACAAAATAGGCGCGCGCCCCATAGATATGATTACCGGTAAAACATATGCCGATGACATAAAACCATTCACCTTTACCCCGTAGATGGATGTAGGGGCGGGTTTCAAACCCGCCCCTACGCTATGCTGTTGACTTAAGAAGAACCGTCATTCTGAATGAAGCGAAGCGCAGTGAAGAATCTGCTCGCATATAGAGGTAGATTCTTCACTCCACTTCGTGTCGTTAAGAATGACAGTTTGATGTTTCGGCTTATCTGGTTTATAATGCTAAAAAAATATAGGCGCTAAACAGCGAAGAACCAGAAAAAATCAGCAGTGTCTGGTTAGGTTTTTGCATAAGCTCCAAAGTACCTTTTTTAGTCCTCTCTCCCCTTTGGGGAGAGAGTTAGAGTGAGGGGAGAAACCAGTTAAAACTGCCCCCTCACCTTGATCCTCTCCCCAAGGGGAGAGGGAGAATAAGGAATTTTCTATTTAAAACTTGCCGGAATTATTGATTTTTCCGATATGCAAAAACCTAACCGGACACTACTGAGAAACAATATAAAAATATATGCAGATAAAATACTTAGATACACAAAACGAGAAGGCTTGGCAAAACTTTGTTTTAAAAATGCCGCAAGCCAATTTTTTCCATTCAGTAGGCTGGAAGAAGGTAATCGGAGATACCTTTCGTCTGCCTTCATTTTATTTATATGCGGAAGATAACGGGAAAATTTGCGGTATACTGCCGCTGTTTTTGGTTAAAAGCATGATTTTCGGCTCTTCTTTGATATCGGTGCCCTTTGGGGTATACGGCGGCATATGCGCCGAAAATGAACAGGCGGAGCGGCTGCTCTTTACAGAAGCCCAAAAAATAGCCAAAGCCTACAAGGTAGGCCATGTGGAATTCAGGAATTTAGAACCCGGGATGGAAAATTTACCCACCAAAGACTTGTATATGGTCTTTATACTCGATTTACCGGATGATGCCGAGATTGTCTGGAAGAGCATGCGCAAACGCAACCGCAATATTCTAAGAAAAGGCATTAAATCCGGGTTAAAATTATATCGTACGGCAGAGCCGGGGGATATTGACCCTGACGAATTCAATCAATTCTATGAGTTGTTTGCGATAACTCAACAGGCGCTGGGCACCCCTGTATTACCGAAAAGTTTTTTTCAGAATCAATTAAAGGAATTCGGCTCGCAAATCAGTATATTTTCAGCTACTTACGAAGGTAAAATCATAACCAGCATGTGGACGTTTTTCTTTAAAGACACTGTGCTGCCGTATTATATCGGCTATAATAAAGATTATTTACGCTATGCTCCCAATAACTGGATATTATGGGAGATAATAAAATATAGCTGTGAGCGTGGATAACGCTATTATGATTGAGGACGCAGCCGCAAAGAAAGCGGTTCATTCAGCTTTAAGAAACACTGGGGTATAGAGCCTAAGCCATTATATTATCAGTATTATTTAAACACCTCTACAGAGATTCCGCAAATTAATCCATCCAATCCCAAATTCGATAT
>JAJRXT010000028.1 GCA_024276125.1 bacterium | reverse complement strand
GCGGGTTTCAAACCCGCCCCTACAGCAAGAGGGGATATGTCACTCTTCTACAAAAATTTTACGTCAATCAAATCTATACAAAACACCAACTAGCTGATATATAAAAACATTTTAATTTTTCTTATGTCGAACTCAGGTTAACTTAAAGCAACAGATTTGAGAATCTGATGCCACTGGCATGGTGGGTCCGTAACAATTACCATAATATGCGCCTAAACAGATTATTTAAAACCTTTCATAATATGGGCTTGACCCACCCTACGTTTATAAGGGCAAGTTTTGCGTAACATGAGTTACTAAGATAATTCGCGGCGGTTGAAAAATTCGTATTCACTTAATTTATGATAATATCCCCCGGCTTGCGATAACTCACTGTGAGCGCCTTGTTCTATTATAATCCCTTTATCCATAACCACAATTTTATCGCAAGCTTTAGCTATACTAAGACGCGATGTAATAATAAGCGAGGTTCTGTCTTTCATAAGCGCTGTTATGGCTTGTTCAAGCAGTTTATCCGAGCCCATATCTAAACTGGTATCGCTATCGTCAATAATCAAAATATCAGGGTTTTTGCAGAAAATTCTGGCAATATTTAATAATTTTTTCTGCTTTCTGGAAAAAAGACTGCTGTTTGTATTTAAAACGGTTTCATATCCCGCCGGTAAGGTTTTAATAAAATCATGCAGGCAGGCTTTTTCAGCAGCTTTAATATGCTGTTTATTTATATTGTTTTCTCTTAGGGTAATATTATTTTTTACGGTATCATTAAACAAAATAACCTTACGGCTTAAGATTCCTATACCAGCCCTTAAAGATTTTATGCTATATTGGCTGATATCTGCCCCATCTATCAAAATCTGCCCGCTGGATACCTCGTAAAATCTGGGAATTAAATCCACTAAAGCCATTCTATCACTTGTACTAAAGCCAAGCAAGGCTGCTTTTGTGCCGGCTTGAATATTTAAGTTTACTTGCTTAAGCAGAGGTTTTCCTTTTTTTAAATTGAAATAAACATTTTTATATACTATTGAATCTGTTAGGCCGTTAAAACCAATCTGTTTTGCGGATTCTGCGCTTTCGGTTTTTTGATCGACTATTTCCCATATGCGGTCGGCTGCGGCTAATGATTTTTGTAATACGCCGTGCATTTTACTTAATTTGCGCAAGGGATTATACAGCATCCCCACCGCCGCCATAAAAGATAGGAACCCCCCCGGAGTACAGGCGCCGCGAATCACCATAAGCCCGCCAAAGAATATTACCAAAGCCCCGCCGATACTGCCTGATATTTACATAATCGGGGTAAATAATTCTTCCATAACAATACCCCGCTGATTAACTTTGAGCAGTTTTTTATTTTCAACATCAAATTGTTCTCCGGCAAATGATTCTATTACAAAGGATTTGATAACCTTAAGCCCGTAAAAGCTGTCCTGTAATAAAGTATTCAATTTGGCGATGCGGCTTTGACTTTCATAGCTTATTGCCCGCAATTTTTTACCGATTAGATATAAAGGCACAGCCAGTATAGGCAGAATTATACAATAAAGGGTGGCCAGCCTCCATTCCTGATAGAAAATAACTACAAATAAGGCCAGCATAGTAAAAAAATGCTGAAAAAATTCTGAGACAACGCTTGAGGAAATATCGGATAACAGGTTTATATCATTGGTTGTTCTGGACATAAGCACTGCTGCATGTATTTTTTATAAAAACACAACGGCATTTTTAACAGGTGTTCATACAAGTCTTGTCTTATTCGAGCGATGATTTTTTGACCAATATCACGCATTATATATGCCTGAAAAAAACGCGTGATACCCTTTATGGAAAAGATTAAAATCAATATCCAAGGCATTAAACCAAGCAGGTACAGGTCTTTTTTTACAAGGACTTCATCCAATAAGGGTTTCACCACCCAGGCAGTCGCTCCATTGGCAACAGACAGAATTAAGGCCAGAAAAATCCCCAGAGCAAACCGTCCATAATAAGGCTTTAAATAGACCAGTAATTTTTTATAAGCCGAGTATTTTTTCATCCAGTCTTTCACCTAAGAATCTCTTGTTTTAACCTGAGTTCGACATAAGAGGTATTAAAATGTTATTACATATCAATTAATTGATGTAAATCTCCTGTAGGGGAGGGGTTTATCCCAATGCTGTTGACTTAAGGTAGTTGTCATTCTGAACGAAACGAAGTGGAGTGAAGAATCTCCCCCTGCAATAGCAAGCAGATTCTTCGGCTTTTAGCCTCAGAATGACAGGCTAATAAGAGCTATCCACCTTAAGTCAACAGCATTGGGGGCGCATCCCCTTCCGAATCACGGGCGGGGACAAGCCGCCGCCCCTACAGCTTAACAAGATCGACAAGTTTTATATCAAACTTAGGTTTCATTAATGTCTTTTTGAATACAGCTTGGTATTAATCTTCTTTCTTTTTCAATAGATACACTTCAAAATCACCGAATCCGATTTTTAATTGTAAATCCATGTTAAACCCCAGTCTGCCAGCTTGCATTTTAGCTAACGTATAATCATCAGTCAGCAGAAAAATAGGCGCTTTTTGCTTTGAAAAACCAGCCATTTTCTTAGCGTTTAACTTGCTTTGGTACAAATAATAGGCAAGTTTGGATAATTGATAACGAGCATTTAACTGCCGATAGGAAAAGCCTATATGATTGATTATGGCGCTGTTTATATTCATCTGCCGAGACGTATGATAAAGATAAGGAGCATCTACCAGCAGCCATGCCTCCGGCGGCAATTCCAGTTGGCTTTTTATAAAACCTATCGCCTGCATCAGTGGGTCAGCTAAATACAAACCCGTGAAAGCAGGCTTTGCAATTACCCCCTTCCAGCGCTCAGTCAATTGCCGCAAAGGCGCGTATCTTTCCCAATTAACCCGGCGCTCCTTTTTTATAATTGAAGTGCAGAGAAAAGGACTAAATATTAAATAAAAAACCGTTACTATGTTTACCCGCCAAGAATGACTCAATTGATTAGCTATAAGAGCGCTTATTAAAAAAACAGGAAACAAAATTACCGGCCAGCCGCAAGCTATATATCTATTCATACCTACTATAACCAGCAAACCTAAAACAGCAAGAATAGGTAAAAATATGTTTTTCGGTTTATAAGACAAACAAATCAACACAAAAACCAATATGATTGAACCCGCCAAGCTGCCTAATATAACATTAGAGCTGTTAATTGTTGTTTTTTTAGCTGATATAACCTGCCCCAGCCTCTCCAGCACAACTTTTGCCCCCCAATTCCCATAAAAGATTTCATGAAACGGTTTTAACAGATATTCATAAAAAGGCGCGGATACGGCGGCTATCGGATAATAGAGCAGATATTGAATAATTACGGCGCAGACAAGCGGTAAGCATAATATAAATATTAATTCACCGATTTTATCTCTATCGGCTAATTTACCGATATTAGAAAATAAAAAACTTAATATAAAAGCCAAAAATACAATCCAGCCCTCAATCCCTAAACAAATTAATATACCAACTAAAACAGCGCTAAGTATCCTGTTTAACCGATACATGCGAGCTGATTCTAAAGGCTTATAACAGATTACAGCAATAGCCAAGGCATAAATACCCATAACCCAGCTATCCGGCCTGCCGCAGGCAGCCAGTTTCCATATTCCAGGCAGTACAATCCATAGCCCGCTAAATAATATAGCTAAATACAGCTTTACTCCCAAGACTGACATTGTGTATGTAAGGCTTACGGCAACAAAGGACATCCAAAAGATACTGCTGATTCGGGGATCGCCCCCCCCCTCACCCTGCCCTCTCCCCTGTGGGGAGAGGGTTTGGGTAATAATGTACGCTAACTTATTTGATATTATTTTAAGTTGCACGAGCAGGCTTAATTTTCTATCAGTTAAATGTTTTTTCAATTGTACGGCTTTATGAGGGGGCATATCAGGATCAGACAGTCTGCTCGCCAAAGTTTCCCACCTGCCGCTTTCAACCGGCAAATAACCCGTTGCCGGATAAGATATATAAAACCAGAAGGCTATAAATCCCATAGCCAGACTGATGAGTATATTAGTAGTTATAAACGGTAATTTTTTCATAAGCTGTTTATTTGATGTTTCGGGGTGAGACACCCCGAAACATATAACACATAAATAGCTACGGAAACAATGGATAACGAGTTCCCAAAAGCTGCCTCATCTTTTTAATTCTCACAAACAACTGCTTAATACCGGGCTCTTCAATGCACCAGGCCGCCCAGTTATGCCCCTGCCAATAACCGGTGTACACCCCTTTATAATTGCGCTTAAAATGTTTGTTTTTGGCAAGCGGTTTATCGGTCAGCTCATCTGGAGGATTAAGTATAGTCTCTCCTGTATCCAGATTAATTAAAGCGGTTATTCTCATTCTGCGTTTCAGTTTATATACATCCAGGTTATTAAGCTGTTGGGCTGTCTTGCGCGAGAAGCTTTGAGCGGTTAAGTCATCGGCATTATAACGTCTTAGGCCATACCATTCATGCCGATAGTAAAATTTTTCACCATCAAATGAATATCCATTATCCACCATAAAAATTCGCTTATAGTCAGGACGTGTAATTAAAAAATTACGGCTGTAATTGGCATCCCCATGCTGAATCAGATAAGCAAACAGGTTGGTATCGCTAAATGCCCGCCTATAAGCCGGTGATTCTTTCATTCTTTGTTTATCAAAAAAGTACGGCTTTTTGCCAAAGGCAAAATTATCCAGATAAGTAACGTCTTCCACCCAATACGACAGTGCGCCTACTACTAAATGATCATTTATATCGGGAAAGCTTGCGAATTGATAAACCTTGTTAAAAGGCAGGATATCCTTACAGGCTTTATTACAAGTAGGCAGGTTTATATGAAACGCCCGTACAATAACCAGCGGTACCAGATGTTGCTGCGTATTCGCTTCACCCCAAATAGACTCATTTAGCCAGTAAGCCGCAGTCTCACAACGCGGGGCATTATTCCCCCTGCGTCCTTCCGATTCATTGCAGTTTTGTCCAATCAGTTTCCATTTAGCGCGAAATATCCGGTCTCCGCGCTTTATGGTTAGGCAAAATAGATTCCTTTTTATTTTTTTTACGTTTATGATTTGTAAGTCACTAGCGGTTAAATCGTCTTTTAGCAAAGATACGCTTTGGGGGAGATGTATCTTTTCTTCGGCTGCGGCCGGAACGGTATACAATGGCAAAATAGCGCATAAGATGAATAAAATAACAACCGCTTTTGTTATTCTCATAAGCTGGCCATCCGATAAAGATAATATCTGGTATCTCCAAGGCGATACTTTACCGTGTATTTTAAGTTTAAACGCTTTTGGGTTTGTTTTAAAAATTTTCTGCTTTTGGTAAGCAGATAAACAGGCCGTTTTTGCTTAGCTATTTTGGATATTTGATGCGAACTTAAAGACGGAGTATAAAAATATCTGCTCAAATTGGTAAGGTGCCGCCTATCTTTAAGGTATTTATCTGATTTATCAAGATAACGAGTCACAATGGGTTCCTGTGAATAATACAACTGAAAATAAGATGCAGCAAAGCGTTTTTTTAATAATACAATAGCATTTTTAGGCATAAGCTTACTGCTGTAGCTTACTATCTGTCGCAGCGGAGTTTGCCTCCATAGCCTTTGTTGCAGATAACCAAAATTATCGGGGGCTGCGGCTTCTAAGTCCAAAACAGCGCTAAAGCGCTTTACCTGTGCTTGATGTTTATAATAATTACCCAATAATAAAAAAAAGAGCAAGAAAAACCAGACACAACTCTCCCCTCTTTTCATTTTAATATTATGCAAAAGGAGCGCCGCTAGTATAAAAATTACAAAAAAAGCATTCGCCCAGGTTTCAGGATTCCAGGGTTCCCATGAAAAATAATAGGCGGCAAAAATCGCCAAATAAATTCCCAGGTGTTTAGTCAAGCGCGGATGCTGCCTATAATCCAATGTAAAAATTATTGGAATAAGGGCTAGGGCAGCGCCGCATTCAAAGGGGAGCAAACCGAAGTTTTTAATACCAAAGGGTTCAGAACTAAAAAGAAAACAGCGAAAACCTTTATATGAGGCGACTAATTGTTTTAAAAACGTATAATCTGTCTTTAAAAACCCTCCAGAGCTATGATATTCAGTAAAAAATGCTACAGCGCCGCTTATATTTTTAATGCCGTTTATTCCAAAGACAATAACCGCATAAAAAAGCAGGGTAATAATGCCCGCCGGTATTAATATGGACAGGGATTTTTTTAACGACTTAAATGGATTACGCCAGGCATTGTTTTCAGTAAACACTGAAATTAAAACAAAAGGCGCTAAAAGCACATTACCCAGATGTACAGCCAAAGACAAACCCAGCAACCCGCCTAACCAATAATCCTGAAACTTTTTAAACCAGGCTTGTTTAAAAAAAGCAACAGGCTGTATTATCCCCTGCCGCATTAAATATAAGATAAAAAACAGATTAAAGAAAAAAAGTGCAGTACCCTTTTCCTCTCCGCAGCCGACTAACCAGCGGTTAGCAAAGCAGGCCGCAAAGCTTAGGGCAACCAACAAGGCGGCGCTTTTGCGGTTATATATCTTATCTACAACCCAATAAAGCAAAACCGCATTTAAGCTCATAAAAAAGGCTTCTCTAAATACCACTATGAAAAAATAATCGGTAAATGGCGTAAATATATCAAATAATTTGGTGATGGGAATAATTAAAGGGTGAGCAAAAAAGAAAATCAGAGGCGCGGGTACATCATGCCATGAATGCAATACAGAAGCAGTCATAAGCCCATCCCAGCGCCGATACCCAAGATAAGGTAAAAACAGATATCCGGCTAATATAGTTATAAAAAGACCTACAGGAATTATCTGCGTTTTTTTTAACATACCGGCATTCGCTATTGTTTGTTGTTTGTTGTTTAGGCTTATATTGATGTTTCTATCATTAGGGTTTTAAGTTTGTCATTCTGAGGCCGAAGGCCGAAGAATCTGCTTCCATATGCGAGTAGATTCTTCACTCCACTTTGTTTCGTTTAAGAATGACATGATTAAAACCTATTATAGAAACATCGCTATACGATCAACCTATAAGGTATTATGCAAAAACCAGGCCGCTATTATATATGCGGCCTAACCCGAATAATTAAGACTAAAGCATAACAGCCAAACCGCCAAGCAGCAAAAAAAAAACATGTTATACTTAAAAAAGTTTGTCTGTAATACAATTTAGTTTCAAGCAGTAGCAGTATGGATAGTGATTGTAGTATAAACAACAACAAAAGCTGGAGGCTGCGATGCAAAAAAATAGGTGTTTTCCGTTGTATTTTATGACAATTATACTGGCAATGATATTTTGGTTAATGCTTGGACAAAAGGCGGCGGCGGCGCCCGTTGTTCCTGTTAGTTATACTTTAACCCAACCTGACGGCACAGAATTTGACGCCCAAGGACAAGGTGATGAGTGGAGTAACCGCATAATTACTACAGACGGCTATACAATCCTAAAGGATCAAAAAACCGGATATTGGGTATATGCCCAAACGGACTCACGCGGGAATTTAAGAAAATCTCCACTTATAGTGGGGAAAGATTCACCGGCCGGCATAACAAAAGGACTGACAGGACGCTCTGTAATCAATAATCCCAACAATAAATTATTTGATAATTTTAATGCCGATAAGAAACCGGGCGCTTTAGCTCCGCCTGTTACCGGCTTAGGCGCTCACAAAACATTAGTGATTTTGGCTGAGTTTACAGATCAAAGCTTTAGCGCCACAGAACAATACTGGGCAGAAAAATTTTTTGCACCCGCCGGCAGTGCAGCCGATTACTATGATGAGGCATCCTATCACAATTTGCAGATAGTACCGGCATCTGAAGAATATGGAGAGGCAAATAACGGTATTGTATTGGTAAATGTGGGATATAAACACCCCAATACAGCGGGGAATACCGGTGATGCAAACCGAAAATTAACTAAAAATGCCCTATTAGCGGCGGATGCGTTTGTGGATTTTTCAGCCTTTGATGCAGATAATAACGGATACCTGTCAACCGATGAACTGCATGTGGTTATAATCGCAGCAGGATATGAAACCGCTTTTGGTGGAGCAGGCGGCGCTTGCAGCCCGGGGGTTTGGGCGCATCGCTGGAGCTTGGGTTCCGGTTCGGTTGCCGCCCCCAATTTGGACGGCGTTATGGTGGCGGATAGCGCTGGTTTCGGCGGATACACTCAATTTGGCGAATTACATACTATGACACCGTTTTGCGGTGCAGGCGTTGATTCTTCAGCCACTATCGGTATTATAACTCATGAATTGGGGCATGATTTGTGGCTTCCTGATGAGTATGACACCGATTTTTCATCTAATGGAATCGGCAAATGGGGAATTATGAGTACCGGCTGCTGGAATTATATCACACGTCCGGGTGACAGCCCCTCTCATCCTACAGCCTGGGACAGGGTCTATGAAAACTGGCTTACTCCTATCCGCATAAGCGCCTCCGATACAATTGCCGTACCACAGGTGCAAAGCTCGCAAACAGTATATCAACTGCTTTATAATCCCAAAGGCGTGGATTGGTCTTTTTTTCAAGAATCGGGTATAGGGGAATATTTCCTAGTGGAAAACCGCCAGCAGGTTGGTTATGACGCCGCTTTGCCCGGCTGCGGTATTTTAATCTGGCATATTGACGAGAGCGTACCGGCAGACAATACAGCCAATCAAAATGAATGGGGGCGGCGCCTGGTAGCTTTAGAACAAGCGGATGGTTTGTTCGCATTGGAAAAAGGGCTTGACTTCGGCGATTGGGGCTACCCTTATATTAAAGACAATAGCTTTGCCGCCGATACCACGCCAAACAGCAATCTATACGATGGTAATCCAAGCAGCGTAAGCGTGCAAGTACATAATTCATGCAGAGCAAATATGTGGGTCAGCTTTCAAGCTCCTGAAGCCGTTACTTATTATGTAAACGGCGATTGCGGAAACAATAGCTGGAGCGGCACAAGTGATGTCTGTGAAGCGCCGGACGGCCCTAAGGCCGACATTCAGGCGGCGATTATGGCGGCGTCTCACGGCGATAGAATCATCGTAGCAGACGGAACATATACGGAAAAAATAAACTTCAGAGGTAAAGCAATAAACGTGGTATCGGAAAACGGCGCAGAGAACGCCATAATTAATGCAGATGCAACAGGCAGCGCGGTTATATTTAATTCAGGAGAGCTTCGGGATAGTATACTTAGCGGCTTTACTATAAAAAACGGCGCATCCGTACGCGGCGGCGGAATTTATTGTAATAATTCCTCTCCAACTATAAGCAATTGTATTATTACCAGTAACAAAACATCGTCTTCCGGCGGCGGAGTATTTTGTTATAATTACGCCTCGCCGCTTATTACTAATTGCTTAATCGCCAATAATTCATCTGATTTGGGG
>JAJRXT010000151.1 GCA_024276125.1 bacterium | reverse complement strand
GTAAAAATGTAATTTGTTTTCGCATACCGTCTCGATAAGCCATAATATCACTCCTTTCCATTGGAGAATATTATATCACATTGTTAATGTAAAGTAAACATATAAATACAATCTATTGGTGGGTTGTGACACAGCCTCTTCGTTTCGTTGGCAATGACAGTTCTCGTAAATCAACAGTATTGGGTTTTAAACTATACCACTACAGGATAACAAAAACATCAAGTTAAGGTTAATTAAAGCCATAGCTAAAACTCAGGGTGACGGTGAAGATAGAGCTTGTTATTTAGAATACTTTTTGTTGGTTCTATATACGTTAAACCACATTCTTACCTTAAGGAGACATAACTTATGGAATCAAAAGAATTAAAGAAAACGCTGGCGCTGGTTGGTCTGGCGGGTCTGGTTGCCGCCGGTTCGGTTGGTTGCGCCCGCAATGGAGACAAGAAAGCCGATAAAGATGCGGTTGAATCAGAAAAAGGAAAGACGTCCTGTAGCGGCAATAGCGAGCAAAAATCAGATACGAAAACCTCTTGCGGCGGCGGAACTTCTTGTAGTTAGCGGCATAGGGTTTAGTATATTTTGAGCCTACTAAAAGATATTTATCCCCGCTGTTTTAAGCATATAGGAGATCAGCGCTGGGAAAAACTGATTGAGCCGCAGGCGCTAAATATAGATGTATCTGATTTTCCCGATCAAATCAGAGGACAAATTAAGGGGAATGGCTTATCTGACTATCTTTTTGATTTAGCTTGCTTGGAAAGGGCATATTGGCGCGTGGGGTAAAAAGATGCCGGCTGTATTAAAGCGGTTTCCAAGCTAACGGTCAATCCCTGTTTAGAATTATTGCAGCTATCATGGGGCTTAGTGTGTGAGCTTGATGTGCTGTCTGATTCGCCGACAGTTGAGCCTGCACGGGAAAAACAATGGGTTATAATTTGGCGCATACCAAAACAAGAGCCTATCCGATTTATACAGGCAAGTAAAGAGGATTTGTTCGCCTTAAAGCTTGTAGCTGAAGATATTGACTACAATGATGCAGTCCGGGTGAATCAAGTCTCAATCGGCGATGTTGACCGTATTATTTATCAAGCCGTTAAAAGGGGCATTCTGCTTTCGCCGCCGTCCAAAATACGCCGTAATCCCGCTATTTTCTCATCTAAAACCCCTGTACCGGAGGAATTTTTATCAGCCGGCGTTTTTTCAATCCAATGGCATATTACAAATGCCTGTGATTTAAACTGTAAGCACTGCTATGACCGCAGCCGGCGTTCGGAGTTAAATTTTGATGACGGTCTAAGAATACTTGATGATCTTTACGTATTTTGTAAAGAGCGTTTTGTACGCGGTAATGTATGCTTTACCGGCGGTAATCCATTTTTGTACCCCCAATTTACCCGACTGTACAGAGAAGCGCATGAACGCGGTTTTGGGCTTTCGATTCTGGCTAATCCCGTATTGCGTGAAAAAATACAAGAAATACTGGATATTTGTCCGCCGCATTTTTTTCAGATTAGTTTGGAGGGATTAAGGCGGCATAACGACTATATTCGCGGGGCGGGACATTATGAGCGTAGTTTGGAGTTTTTGCGTTTATTAAAGCAAATGGGCGTATGTTCCTCGGTTATGCTGACTCTAACCCGCGATAATCTGGACCAAATTATACCGCTAGCCGGCGAGCTTGTCGGGCTTACCGATTCTTTTACCTTCAACCGCCTGTCGCAAGTAGGGGAGGGCGCTAAACTTGAATTACCGGATAAGAACGCCTATACCGCCTTTTTGATAAAGTATGCTCAAGCGGCCAAGCAAAATGAGATTTTATATTATAAGGATAATCTACTAAATATCCTGCGCTATAAAAATGGAGAAAACCTGTTTGACGGATGTACCGGATTCGGCTGCGGCGCGGCCTTTAATTTTATTACCGTATTACCGGACGGACAAGCGCATGCCTGCCGAAAATTCCCCTCTTTAATCGGTAATGTGTTTACACAAAAGATTGCCGATATCTATGATTCGCCCATTGCCCAAAAATACCGGAATGGCTGCAAAGCCTGTAATACCTGCCCTATACGCCATGCCTGCGGCGGATGTATGGCTATATCCAACAGCTTCGGCTTAGATATCTACTCCCATAAAGACCCGCATTGCTTTATGCACTCATCCAAAATCTCCATATAATTGATTTGACTTATTCATACAAGACAAACCATGAGGAACCCTTTTTGAAAAAAGTGTTCCTCAAACTCCTCCCAAAAACTTTCAATCTAAGGAATTTGGTTGGCGGCACAATAATGACAGTTTAAAATATTACGGTAAGATAACATGTGCCGCCAACCAAATTCCTTGAATTAAAGTTCTTAGGAAGGGGGTTTGGGGGATAACCCTTCTTTCAAGAAGGGTTTCCCCCAAGGTTTTGCCTTTTATAAATATATTCAATCGTTTATATGGGGATTATGGTTAAGTACCATAGTAAGCCGATAAGAAGTATAAGTCCTCCTATTAGAGCGGTTATTGCACCTGGGTTTTTTGCTATTCCCACAGATAAAGCCGGATACCATTTTGCGCTGTCTAAAGTTACTTTTATATTCTTATAGGCTACTTGCGAAAACCCGGGATAATATATAAACATCCAGTTGCCTGTTACAAAATGTTCGTTTTCGTATAACTCAATATATGCGGCTGGATTGCGGTATTCACCTTGCGTATACTGCTGGTTTGATGACCCCACCCTGTAATCGGGAACAATTACCTTTACTTTAAGGCTCATTTGTGGGTTTATTTGGTATTTTTCGCCTTGAGTTAAATTTATTATTTTGTTGTTTTTATCCGGTGATTTTATTTTTAAGTTAATACTACCGACTTTATCGCTTTTTTGACCAAAATATACGGCTAGTCCATCGTATAATATAGGCTTATTAAATTCGGGTAATGAAAAACTGTTTACTTCGCCTTGCTTGTTTATTTCTATATGATTGTTTAGCAGTCTTAATTTTAGATTAGCCTGAGGTATCTGCCGCCATTTCTCGTCTAACATAAGCTGCGGAATTTTAAATCCCCAAAGCGAGCTTATCAAATGGGCGACAAGTAAAATTACCAGCCCGATATGGGCGACATGCGGGGCAAGTAAGTGTATACGTTTTTTATTGCTATTTGCGTTATTATTATTCCCCGAAGCGGTAAGCTTTTTAGAACGCAATAATTCCGGTATTAATTTGCGCAGGGCTTCTATGGTGCAACATACTGTATTTATAGTAAAAACAGCGCTTAGGGCAATAAGCGCAAGTAACCACCACAGTGAGAAAATATTATTTTGATCTTTTAACCAGACAAAAAGCGGCGGAGTACCCAGAGTATCCAATCCCGGCTGCCGTATAAGATAAATACTTGATATTCCAAGCAGCGCAGAAAGGATAAAACCGCACCATACCGCCAGTTTCAATGAACAAAAAAAACGCCATATTTTGAGCATAAACTATAAAACCTTAAATCTAATATAAAAGGAATTCGATTTATTTATAAAAGGCAAAACCTTGGGGCAAACCCTTCTTAAAAGAAGGGTTATTCCCCAAACCCCCTTCCTAAGAATTTTAATTTAAGAAATTTGGTTGGCGGCGCATATCATCTATCTGCAATATTTTTAGCCAGTATTATTGTGCCGCCAGCCAAATTTCTTTAGATTGAAAGTTTTTGGGAGGAGTTTGAGGAACACTTTTTTCAAAAAGGGTTCCTCATGGTTTTTGTCCTTTATAAATATATTAAACTCCTTTTATATTGAGTTTATGTTATAGGGGATGAGAGCTTTTCATTAATAGTCCTACTCCTAAATATGTAAACATTAACAATAAAAAGCCCAAAATTAGCAATTTAGATACATGCTTGCGCCAAGTGGGTAGTTTTGCCGCATGCAGGACAGTGGCATAATACAGCCAGATAAGTACCGACCATAGTTCTTTAGGAGTCCATACCCAATAATCCATCCAGGCCAGATATGCCCAAATCCCACCGGTTACCATTGAAAAGGTAAATATAAAAAGTCCCCATCCGCTTATTTTTAATCCCCATTTTTCTGTACTGGCGCATGCGGCTACAGCAAAGCAGGCATATGATATAAAGGCGCTGGCTACATGCAGTTCAAACCAAATTGTATCCAATGCAGCCGGTAGAGCGCGAATATTTTTTGGGGCGGCTGCGGCGCATAATAAGAGTAAGCCGGCCACACATAAACCGGGGACAATTGTTTTCAATTTATCAAAGTTTATAACTAAAATACCTAAAATACACCATGCGAAAAAATTTAAGGGTTCAAACAGCCCTGATAGGGGTAAGTGTTTGGCCTGCATATAGCGTTGTATTAAAAATGAGGAATGCAGCAGCCAAAGTAAGGATAAAATGATACGCCCTCTTTTGGGCTTACAAAAAAAGAAAAAAGCGGCAGATACCCAATAAGCTGCAAGTGAAGCATAAAATGCCGATAATTGATTAGACATAATTTTATTTCAAGTTCGTTTGAATTGTTTGTTTAGCTCAGTTAAATGATAACGTAACAGGGTAGGGCGCCCGTGCGGACAGCAGCAGGGGTTATCAAGTTTGGCTAATTGTTCTATCAGGCTTTTTATGCCTTCTTGGGTTAATGACTGATTGGCTCGAATAGCGCAATGACAGGCTATTTTATGTAAAAGCTCGCCCATTAACTGATGTATTTCGGTTTTTTTATTAAGAGTTAAATCCGCTATAATATCCATAATGGCATTGCAAGCCCTATCTGCCTTTAAGTATGCCGGAGCTGCGCTTAGTATATAGGTGTTGCCGCCGAAAGATGATATTTCAAATCCGAGTTTTATAATATCTGGTAGATATTTTTTTATTATAGCGCATTCTGTGTGGGATAATTCCAAAGTTTGCGGAAATAGTAGCTGTTGTTTGGGAATTTGTCCGTTTTTCATATCAGCCAGCAGCTTTTCATACATTATTTTTTCATGCGCTGCGTGTTGGTCTATTATTACCAGTTCGTCTTGGTTTTGACATAATATATAGGTTTGGTGGAATTGCCCTATTGGTATTAAGTTTAGGAAGAATTCTTCATTGCTGGTTTCAGCGGGCGGTACAAACGGCAATATGTTGTTTTTATCCGTGCCGCCGGATGTCTGATTACCCCAAAATGAGGCTGGCGTAGGTGTTGTTTGCTGATTATCCATATATTCGCCTATAGCGTCTTTTATTTTTTCTTTATATTGATTATTATTTTCCTGCGTTTGTATTTGTTCTGCTATATCTGTTTTATCAGAAGCGGGGCAGGGCGGGTTTACAAAATACGGGGCGGTTGCTACGCTGCTTAAAGCTTTTTCTAATGCATTTGTGATTAATCGTCTGATACGAAAGGCATTAGAAAAACGTATTTGCGTTTTAGCCGGATGTACGTTTACGTCTATTAATTCAGGGTTTATGTTTAAAAACAGTATACATACGGGATTACGTTTATGTGGAATCAGCCGCTTGTAGGCGTGATATATCGCTCCGTTTATTAATCTATCGCGAATTAGTCTGTTATTTACAAAGCTGGATTGAAAATCGCGTCCGGCGCGGGTCAACTGGGGAGGGGATATATATCCGTTTACTGACATATCATCGGTTTGCTGCTCTATTTTAATTAGCTGTTCGGCTGTCTTCATTCCATATAATTGCCCAATACGTTCTCTTAGATTATCGGCGTATACTTCTATGAGCGCTTTTTCATGATGATAAAGTTTTATTTGTACTTTAGGGTAGGCCAGGGCGATTTGCTGTATATATTGGGTAATATGAGCCAGTTCGGTACTCGTTGATTTTAAAAATTTATATCTGGCCGGCACATTATAAAACAGGTTTTTTACTTGAATTACAGTGCCGGCAGGAGATGCTGTTTGAGTTACCTTTTTTATTTTACCGCCTTCGATATCAATTTGGGTTGCGGCCATAATATCCGCCGGTTTGGTTATAATCTGCATCCTGCTTACAGCGGCGATAGAAGGCAGCGCTTCGCCTCTAAAACCAAGGGTATTTATATGGAAAAGATCGCTGGCATGTTTTATTTTGCTGGTAGCGTGTCGCTCTAATGCCATCAGGGCGTCTTGCGGATTCATACCGATACCGTTATCGCATATTTTTATCAGGCGCTTACCGCCGTTGTTTAATGAGATAGTAATTTGGGCAGCGCAAGCGTCCAGTGAATTTTCCAGCAGTTCTTTTACTGCTGATGCGGGACGTTCTATTACCTCGCCGGCTGCGATTTTATGCACCAGTTGATCTTTTAGGAGTATGATTTTATTTTGCATAGCGGGGATATGGGTGCAGGCACAAATTTATGGCGCCTTGGGTTGGGTGGAGACTACAATTTTTTGTATCCCGCAGAGTCTGGCTGTATCCATTATATTTACCACTTTACCGTGGGGCGTTAAGCGGTCGGCTTTTATAATAAGTGTTTTGGTGGTGTTTTTTTCTTTTTTCAAAGCTGCGGTTAAGCTGGATTTAAGTTTCGGCCAGCTTATTTTTTGTTCATTTAGGTATAATTGGTTATTTTTATCAACTACGATAGTTAGTTCTTTAGCAACCTGTGGGGATGAGCTTTTGGCGGACGGCAGAACCAGCTTTATTCCCGGTAGTTCCAAGAAACTGGATGATACCATAAAAAAAGCAACAGTAAAAATACCACGTCAACTAAAGCGGTAATGTCGATATGTATTTTTTTAGGCAGATTAGTTTTTAAGGCCATAAAATTTCTTGATAACAGTTAAATGATATGATAACTTATAAGTCAATTCAATATTGTTATTATAGCATTTTAGTCAGGCTGTTTGTCAAGCGAGGATATCTTCCCCAAATAGCGGTCAAAGTAAGATGAAATGAACATATGGCGCCTTTGTGCGGACTATTGTAGATGCCGACCTTTAGGTCGGCTAGGGTGCGCGGATTTTTAAACCCGCGGCTACAAGGAGATAAAATGGGATTTTCTATGCTATTTAATTTATTTTGAAATTCCCAAATTGCAAGCTATGTTTTAAACCATCAAAAATGATAACTTAGAAGCTCAACCGAGTAATTAGTTTGCTGTTTTTGCCGGTCCTCATCTTGTTCTGCGCTGGTTTGTAAGGAGGGAATTTGTATTTTTACCTGCGATTTTTCCATATCTATAACCGCCTTGGATTCAGTGACTAAGGGCTTACCCTCATAAATAACGCCAAACACCAAGCCGGCAATTGCCCCAATAGCCGCCCCTGAACCAATATTTTGCTGCCAATCCGGATCATCTTGAGGAGCGGAAATAGCAGTTCCCACTAATGCCCCTGTAACCAGTCCGTAAAAAGTATCCAGCAAAATATTCTGAACCGGATTATCCTCTTGGGCCATAGCCGGAGCAGGAGTAAGGCTCCAGCATATAAACAAAATAAGAATCAAACCGCCTGTAATATGTCTAAGTTTATTCATAATTGTTTTTTTTCCTATATCAAATCTTTATCATTGCTTACCTGCATTTAGCTGTCATTCTGAGGCCGTAGGCCGAAGCCCCCCCCCTCTCAAAATAGCAAGAAGATTCTTCACTCTACTTAGTTTCGTTTAAGAATGACAACTAAGAAAATTAAACAGAATTAAGGGGTTTCCATAACTACTCTTCTAAAATCTTCTTTTAGGCTTTTGCGCTTTTCTTAGTAATTGAAAGTCGTTCTTTTCAGCATTTCATTAAGGGAAATTCTAGCTAACCTAAAATAAAGGTTCTCATCCTTTCTTTGAATCAAAACAGAAACCTTGGTACCGGTTTTACCCCTTAAAAAATTCTGGCACTCCAGTACATCCTTAACATTTTTATTATTGACTTTACAGATAATGTCATTTAATTCAAGGCCGGCTTCTTTAGCCGGAGAACTGTTTGAAAAACCTTTTACTTTTAGATCAGAACCAACAATTACTCCCACTCCGCCTAAATGAGATGGATAAGGGAATCTGAAAGTTATTTGCTTTACTATAGGTTTTATTAAGTCGGAGATAATATCATATTGTCCCGCCATATTAAATGCCGATGCCGTCCAAATTTGATCGCCGCTTACAGAATCATATACCTCCAATTTAACGTCCAACTGGATTTTATCGGCTGTAATTTGAGTATCATATTTAATTATACCTTTTAAATCGGCTTGTTCTTCTTTTTCCGTATTTATATCCTTGTATAAATAACCTATCTGAATTAATTCTTTTTTGATGTGTTTTTGTAGAGTTTCCTTTATAAGAGCATTATCAACTGCAATATCCAAGCCATCAGAAGCCTTATGAGCGACCTCTAAGCTGATACTGCTATGTCTATAATCTTTGCTTATACAAGGGAAAATATGGCATCCTTGTACCAGCAGGAGCAGTCCCAATATTCCCGCAAATTTATAATACATATCTTAAGTCTCCTCCTTTTAATTTTCTACGGGTAAAGTAAAGTAAAAAGTCGTGCCTTTGGATAGCTCGGATTCAACCCAAATGCGTCCGCCGTGTCCTTCTGCAATTTCCTTGGCTATAGCCAGTCCCAAACCTGTTCCTTGATTATTAGTGGAGGTTTGCGAACCTATTTGAAATAATTTTTCAAAAATTTTCTGGTGGTATTTCGGGTTAATCCCAGGACCGTTATCTTGTATACCCACTTTTATATAATTAGTTTGGCTCTCCAGATAAGACGCAAGATCAGGATCGCTTTTTCTGGTACCGACAACCGGTCTGGTCGTAATCTTAATTACCCCCCCCTCTGGAGTAAAGCGCAGGGCATTGGCCAATAAGTTAGAAAAAACCTGGCTTATACGTTGTTTATCCCCTATTACCTTGGGTATATTATCCATATTATCTACGGATAGGGTTATATCTTTTTTCTTTGCCTCCCAACGATATATAGTAATAAAATAATCTATTAAACCGGTTAAATCAACAGGTTTTTGTCTAAAATACATATGCCCGCTTTCAATCTTTTTAGTATCCAAGAAATCATTTATCAAATCAATAAGCCTGATACTTTCCTGATCTATTTTGTGTAAAAAGTCTTCATATTCCTGCGGGCTGTTTTTATACATTAAGAGCATCTCAATAAACAGGCGCATAGAATTTAATGGATTCCTCAAATCATGCGCTACTATTTTAACCAGTTCGGATTTTCGCTGATCAATCTCCAACAATCTTTGGTTGGCCTTACGCAATTCATTGGTCATATATTCCAATTGATTGTTTCTGGCGCGTAATTGGCGTTCCATATTTTTTATATCGCTTATATCGATAATAATGCCGTCTATGCTTATAATTTCGCCATGCTCGTCTAAAATGGAAGCTGAACGGTTTATAACATGGTGTATATGATTTGTAGCGCCCAGCATGCGGTATTCATATTCCGCTTCATTTTTATCGGCTAATTGTGCATTAAAATGGGTCAGCACTTTTTCTCTGTCATCAGGATAAACATAGCCCAGCCAAAAATAAATATCCTGACCCGTAAATTTATCAGGACCGATGCCCAACAATTTCTGCATAGCATTACTTACAAAAGTAAAACCGCCGGTAGGGGAATAGCTGTATATAATCTCAGGTATTCTATACGAGAGGTTTTGTTCTTTTAGCTGCGAATAGGTTAATCTCTCGAATAACAATTGTATATAATTTTCGATTATTTTAGCTAATTGCTTATCAATTATGCGATTGATTACTTTTAGATAAACATTATCCGGTTTATTTTTTATATTTTCGTCTGCTGGAAAGTCATTGTTGGAAGTAAAAGTTTCAAATATTATTTCCCGTAAGAAAAAGTATGTTTTTATATAACATTGATACGGCACACCCGTTAGTTGCCCCTTTTTAATAATCTGTTTGAAAAAATCATCATCGTTTTGGGGAGTTTTTTAAATAATATTATGTAGAAGATTAGAGTATATTTGAGGGTAGTAAATTTTTATTAAGGATTTCCAATTTTCAGCCTGCAAGAGCCCCTTACCTGTTGTCTGTTCTATTTTTCCCAATAGGCGAGACAGAATATGCTGCTGATTTTTTAATAAATAAGCGGCAATTAAGCTTAAATATTCAACTTCCATAAGAATACCTTATTAATATTGGAGCCTTTTGCAAAAATATCATTCCCGCAGTGATTTTAAGCGGGAATCTAGTTTTAATTGTTTGAAAAACCTGGATTCTCTTTTAAAGACATTCGGGAATGACAGTTACTTTTGCACGAGCCTCTATTGGATAATATATTCAAGTATTGTCAGTAATATTCGGTTATATTTCTACTTTTTACATAAAACCGCATGTAAAGGACAGGTTTACCCATAAAAATGTAATTTACTATAGAACTTTTGTGTCAATTTGTCAAGCGCTGGACAAAATGAGTTTAGAGTAAATTTTACTTGACAAGCCGACACTTTTTTTGTTTAATAAATATGTTTCCTGGTGTTAGTTACAATGTATTTTGTAACACTATGAAATTACTTTCCTTTCTAAATTATTCAAAATAAAAATTGTAAGATTATGCTAGGCCGGTAGGGTTGCTTGGGCATGATACAGCTATTTTTTTGCTTTAAATTAGCTGTATCTGTAAGCTTTAACTCTGCATTATGCCTATAAAACCAACCAATTAGCATAATTTTTTTAAATTAGGCAGGGTTGTGTAATGCCTGCTTAATATTTTTAATTTCTATAACTTTGCCTGATATAGGGTATAGTGTGATACTAAAGTTATTTGGGTTTGGTATATTAATGTGGGTAAATGCAACATTTTATGCGTGGAGAATAATCTTATGGACAAAGTAAAACAAAATTCCAAGGAAAATGAAAAAGAGCAAGAATATAAAAAACCGGAGATTGAAGTATCCTATAGCAAAGAAGAGTTAAAAAAAGAATTTAAAGGCCTACAAGGACAAACCACCTTTATGGATGATACCGGCCATGGAGTCTTGTTTCAAGATAAATTTAAGGAAGAATAACGGTACTCCCAAGGAACTGTGGGCGTGTGGGCGAATTTTATGTTTGCTATTTTTACTTGATAACGTGAGTTCGATATAATTGATTAACTTATTTATAAAGTCAAAACCTTGAGGAACCCTTCTTTCAAGAAGGGTTTCCCCCAAGGTTTTATCTTTTATAAATAAATTAAACTTTTTTTATACTGAACTCACGTTAGTATAGGAAATACCATTTTTTCGTTTTGTAGCAGCGGGTTTTTAAACCCGCCCTCCTAGCCGACCTTTAGGTCGGCATCTACAGTAGATGCGGGTTAACCAGATACTACCGATTTAAGTCGTACTTTTTTATCTTGCGATATAATGTTTTGTAATCAATATGTAAGCGCTGAGCGGCTTTAACTTTGTTGCCGTGAACCTCCTCCAGCGCTTGTAAGATAGCCCGTTTTTCAGCGCGTTCTACCGCATGCTGGGCTATATCTTTTAACGCCCCGCCGCTAACATTGGATAAGACTGACTCTTTAGGGGATGATATCATCTGTATTCCTGAAGGCTGAAACAAATGGTGCGGTTGAATAATATCGGGAGAAAGCAGTACAGCCCGACGTATTGTATTCCTTAATTCACGCACATTACCGCTCCAAGACTGTTCTAAAAGCCAATTTATACTTTCCTGCGAAAAACCATGTAATTTTTTACCCAATTCTGTAGATGTCTCATCAACAAATTTTTTGGCTAAAAACAAAATATCTTCTTTGCGCTCACGCAGCGGCGGCAGATAAATGGTAAATTCATTTAAGCGGTGAAACAAATCCTCGCGCATATTACCGTTTGCGACCTCTTCATTTAACAATAAATTGGATGCGGTAATAATTCTTACATCTACGTCAATAGGTTTAATAGCCCCCAGCCGGTAAAAACGTCTCTCCTGAAGCACCCGTAACAATTTTTTTGGGTATTTAAGGGGATATTGGCTATCTCATCCAAAAATAAGGTGCCTTTTTGAGCCATCTCAAAAAAACCGGCCTTATCTTGATTGGCGCCGGTAAATGCGCCCTTTACATAGCCGAAAAGCTCGCTTTCTATCAATGTATCCGGTATTGCTCCACAATCTACCGGTATAAAAGGCATATCGCAGCGCGGGCTTTTGCGGTGAATAAAATGAGCAACCAACTCCTTACCCGTGCCGGTCTCACCTTGCAAGACTACGGTAAATTTGGTTTTGGCTACTTGGTCTACCTGATAGCTTATTTTTTTTATAGGTCTGCTGGCGCCCATTAAGGAAAAAAGTGAGAATTGATCCTTTAACTGCTCTCTTAAGGTTTTTACTTCTTTTTGCAAAAGTAAATAATCCAACAGCCGTTTAATCGCATAGACAATCTGGTCATTATCGAACGGTTTGGTAAGAAAATCATTAGCGCCATTTCTCATAGCTTCAACCGAACTGGGAATATCTCCATGTGCTGTCAGCATAATAACCGGCAGGGAATAATTAATCTTTCTAATATTTTTGAGAGTCTCCATACCATCCATTCGGGGCATCTTCATATCCAACATAACCAAATCCGGTGGATTTTGTTCAATTTTGGCTAAAGCGTCAACTCCATCTACCGCTTCTTTGACCTGATAACCCTTGCTTTTTAAAATATTAGCCAACAGCCAGCGCATATCCTGTTCATCATCAACCACCAAAATAGTAGCTGCTCTAAATTTTTCTTTAACCTAATTATACCCTCCTGTTACCGATCAGGTAGTTAATGTTTTTCATGGACTTAATTGATGCAAATTTTCTGTAGGGGAGACGGCTTGTCCCCTCCCGAAACAACGGGCAGGACTTGTACCCAATGTTGTTGTTTTAATGGCTATAATATAATGAAAGGCTTTTCGTATCCTGTCATGCCTGCCTTCGCATGAATGACAGGTTGAGGGCAGTTATGACACAGCCTCTAAGCGGCAACAGGCAGAAAAATCTTGAGTACAGCGCCGCCGGAAGCTAAGTTTTCCGCTGTAATTTTCCCCTTATGTTGTTCTATAATTCGCTTGGAAATAGATAATCCTAATCCAACCCCGCGTACTCTGGTTGTATAAAATGGATTAAAAATGGAATCCAGATGTTCTTCAGGAATCCCCGGACCATTATCTGTAATTTTTAATTGAATAAAACGCTCATCCTGAAACAGGCTTATATCAATTTTACCTTTAGGCGGCAGCGCCTCTACAGCATTTAAGATGATATTTACCAACACCTGTTCCAACTGACTTCTATCCCCTGAAACCTTAAATACCTCGTCGGCATATTTTTCTTTAACTTCAATCTCTTTTTTACCCAATTCAGATTTTAACAATAATAAGGTTTTTTGGATTAATTCAACAATGTAAACCGGAGTATAAAGTATCCCTTTAGAAGGTCTGGCAAAGTGTAACAATGCTTTAATAACGCGGTTGGCCGCAGTAGCATTCCGGTTTACCACTTCCAGATATTCTTTGACATTATCCGGCGGCTCTAAATTTTGCAAACAAAATTGTACAGAGCCGGCAATTATAGTCAGCGGATTACCCAAATCATGCGCAAGACCGATAGCGATTTGACCCACGGCGGACATACGTTCTGACTCGATCAAAACCTGTTCCTGGCGTTTTTGTGTGGTAATATCCCGCGTTAGCGCAAGAACCTGTACTACACGACCGGCAGAGTCCATAATTGGGGTCGCTGTAATTTGATAATAGCGCATTTCGTCATTATTTAAAAGCTTAAGCTCGCTTTGGCTGACAGAGGCGCTTTTAAATGTATCCCTAGCCGGACATTGCGGACAAATATCCTTTCTTTTGTAATAGGTTTTATAACAACATGTATTCGTCATATTTTTAATGGAACCGAAACGTCTAATCACCTTTTCATTAGCCCACAAGATATTATAATTACAATCAATAACCGAAAGTTCAGCCCCTATAGCGCTTACGATATCATCCAGTTTTTGTTTTTCCTGCTTTATTTCATAGGTTCGCTCTTGTACTTCGCGCTCCAGTTTATCGGCATATAATGCCCTGTTTTCAGCCTCCATTTTTTCTTTATTAATTTTAAAAATAAAATTGGTTACTCCTAATATTATACCGATAATTATGGAGGAAAATAACATAATTTTATATAAGTTGCTGCGTACTAATTTGGTAACTTCACTAAAAGGCGCGGATACCGCTATCATCCATACGCGCTTACCTATTTTAATTGGCGAGTAAGCTATTAATTTATCATTTTTATTAGCTGCCAGGTAACGACCGTTAGAGGTTATTTTTTTATTTACAATCATACGTTCTACATCAAAAGAAAGATGGCACTGATAGCATTCATCTTCGATCTTAAATATAGAGCGGTCTATCATCTCAGGATGTTAGGGATGATGTAAGAGTACTCCGTTATCGTCAAGCAGCCAGGCATAACCCGTATTTCCAGATTTTATAGGGGTAATAAATTTGGTAAACAATCTATTTAATGAAACAACAAAGGCCAGCCCGTGAGTAATTCTGGCCGGTTCATCCTGCAAGTTCGCATTAGAAGGGGGAAGAGTTTGCGCTAATCTGCTTACCAAAACAATGGCTTTGGTCGTATCTGAGGGTAGGTGTTTATATTTGAAAATTCCTGAGACCTTATTTTCTCCAACTTCCAGGCGGCCCAATTGCCACCAAAGTCTTTTGGCCATAAACTGCAACTCATTTGCAATAGGTTTTTCAATACTGTAATCAATTTCGCCCAAACGATTTATATGCCAGATATCAATTACCGCTGTATCATGAAATAATACAGAAAACTTATTTTTAGCGCCAGCATTATTATATGTCCACCAATCATCCATGGAACTGACCAAGGTTAGAGTACGTTTTAAAAATCCCATATACTCTTCCATACCGGTAGCTGTTTCCTGAGCTAGAATAATCTGTTGAGCATTAAATTGTTCGGCCATTTTCTCTTCGGTACTATGGTATAAAAACATTCCGAACCAAATAGTAATACAGATAGAGATTATACTGGAAACCCAGACGATTTCTCTTACATTAATGAACTTTTTTTTCATATTTATTCCGGCGGTGGTTAATTATATTCATCCTACGCATAATAAAGTGAGAATGTCATACGGGGAAGGAGCGCATCCCCGCCAGTTGTAGGGGTAGGTTTAAAACCTACCCCTACAGGATAACAAAATCAAAAATGGCTATTTAGTTCTCTTGCGAAACCAAAGCTGTTTAATTTTATTAGCTGTAATTCTGAACGAAACGAAGTCCTTCGCTTTGCTCGAGGATAAATTCCGTAAAGAATCTGCCCACATATGCGAGCAGATTCTTCGGCCTACGGCCTGACAATGACAGAATATAATCATTTTCGGAGTTAATTCTAATAGCCATTAAATCAAATAAGTTTTATGTTGAACGTAAGGTTGACTTACCGAATTATTCGGGCTAAAAGCTAAAAGAATAGATAGTTAAATGCAATTTAGTATAAGCATAGCAAAAATATTGGACGAAAGAGCAATTTTCCAGAATACCCCGCTGGTTCTACCTTACCAGAAACTCAGCCTATACGCAAAAAAAATGCCTCTCCCAATATTAATCTTTTGGAAGAGGCATTTATTTTCAACAAGCTGTAACTTAAAATATTTATAAATATCAACAAAACTGTAGGGTGGATTAAGAGGCGTTATATTACAGGCGTTCTTACATTCTTAAAGAACACTGAAAAAAACAAATAAATCTCCCCGAATCCACCAATGCTACTTGGATAATTATCGGAACATAGTTTCCCTTAGGCGCAAAGCGCGCTGTAGCGGCCGACCTTTAGGTCGGTGAGTCGGCTATATAAGGGCGGGTTTAAAAACCCGCAGCTACAATGGGATTTGCTATACCTGTATTATCGAATTAAAGACCGAAATTGCCTGTATCCAGCCATTCATTACTAAGGAGTATCCACCAGTCAACTGCCAGGTTTTGCAGTACATATTTATAGGGAAACCAGCCATAACCCTTATCTCCCCATCCAGAACCCCATGAATTGCGGATAAGCAGCGCCCCTTCGGTTACGACGCCGCAATCCGTATTTTTAATTTTCATTTTATCGTCATAGCCAACTGCTACAATCGCATGTCCTCCGGCGACTTTTTCACCCGGACAAGGAAATGGGATTTTACCGCTGGATGCGGCCTGAGATATGGAATTAAATACGGTAAAACCAAACATAGCGGGTATACCGGCGGCAAGACATGCTTTAATTCTTTTAAGTAATGAGTTACGATCAATATTCGGAGGATCAAGGCGAGCATATTTAATTGCTTGATAATTTTGAGCAAAAGAATAACAAAAAGCGGTTGGTTCTTTATCGCAATCAGCGGTATTATACGGCCAGTAATTCTCAGGCGGAACGCCGAAAAGCCTTAGCGCAGCCATAGTAGAGCGCAGGAATGCCCCTGTATCTCCGTCCCATTGCAATAAGTTTCTGGTAGTTTTATAAACAAACAAGCGCGAGCCGTTAATATGTTTGCCATAGGCTCTTCTTTCAAAGTATTCCACTACCCCTACTCCGGCTTGGGAAGTACAGGAACCAATTTGCCCTTGATCTTCAACCGGCGAGCACCATGACTTTAAATCGGTGGAACCAGGGATACTGGCAGGAGCTGAACTTAGAATCCCGACTTTTTTGCCCATGGAAGCGATTTCTTTATTTTCTTCTGAATAATCCCTAAAATCAGGATAGTACGGCAACCATCCCATTCCTACTTTTTTAATTACTTCACCCATCTTTTTAGCCTCCTTTTTTACTGCATTAGATGGCACCTTTAAAAATTATTTTTTCCGTTTAGTTTAATATCTGCATTATGCTTTAAAATACAGCCTACAGTATATATCTACGACCGAATTTTTTGCATGCCTTGATATTGAATTGAATGAAATTCCTAATTTTTCAAGGTATCCTAGAGTTATGAAACAGTGCGCTACTACAAAATGAGGAAATTCTTACAGGATAAAACCGCTTAAAATAAGCATATTAAATTTTATACTTATTTATACAAATGTCAAGATCAATTTGTATAGAATATATTTGTACTTAAATACAGAGCTGCTTACTTTTATCCCTCGCGTTAGGCAAAGCATGTTTTTTAAACATGGGTATGTTCGGATAATTTTTCTGTAAATTTGTAAGAATTACTTTGTATATGTAAGCTCTTTATGTTATAATTCTTATTATGTTGTAATCAGGGCAGGGGCAATGTTGTTGACTTAAGGATTTTAGGTTAGGCAAAAAAATAATCTCACAGTAGGGTGGATTAAGGGGCTTTTATATAACCGATCACCAAAAAATGAGCAAATAACACAAAACGTTCAAAAGATCGCCCCGAATCCACCACCTGGCAGCGGACTATGGTGGAACCGCAACTATCAAATATGGGCTTGTTCCACCCTACATTTTTAAATTCCGGTATATTAAGTCAACAACATTGAGAGCAGGGGGGGGAATCTAAACCTTGCAAATTGACTTGTTGGGTTTAATATAAACCAAATTTAATTTGTAAAATTGACAAGGGACTAATTTTTTTTAATAGTGCAAGAAATCCAATTTTAAGACTAAATAAAACAATTTGGGTTGTCTGTAATAGGTTTTAGAACTTAATTTTTGTGGCTGTCGGATTTTTAGAATCCTACAACACAAGGTATAGATATTTATGCAATTATGCTTATTCCCTGTAGCAGCTGACCAGAAGGTCGGCTAGGGGGCTGGTTTAAAAACCCGCGGTTGCAAAGGGAAAAAATGGGATTTTTTATACTACCTTGTTCTTTTGTTATAAGTTCCTAAGGTCCCATCGTCTAGCGGTTAGGTCATCGCCCTCTCACGGCGAAGACAGGGGTTCGATTCCCCTTGGGACTACCAAATATAAGCCAGCTAATTAAATATATTAGCTGGCTTTTTTTGTGTTTACTGCAATCAATCTGCGGTCTATTTAACATGATTTCGACATAAAAGTTGTTGAATTTATTAACCTGTAGGGGCGGCGGCGTGGGTTAGTGCCCCTGTCCTAAGCCCGTGATTCGGCAATGCTGTTAACTTAAGAATATTTTGTATTTAAAAGACTTTTATTAACTGTCATTCTTAAGGCCGAAGGCCGAAGAATCTCCCCTCACAATAGCGAGCAGATTCTTCACTCAGCTTCTTTGCGTTCAGAATGACAATTTTCTTAAGTCAACAACATTGCCGTGATTCGGGAGGGAACAAGCCCCTTACCTACAGTAATGTTACATTACTAATTGATATATAACAATATTTTGGTGTCCTTATACCGAACTCACGTTATTTATGCAAATATTATGCAGTCGCTTTTTTAAATTTGCAAAAAAAGCTTGTTCGGCGCACAATTACAAAATAGCGCAAATTCAACATATCGTAACAATCCTTTTCCAAAAACCGGGCGTCAAAAATAACAAGTAACTCATGTTACGCAAAACCAACGATGTGGAATGATTTTGACTATACTTTATTTATGTTCCTAATAATCGATAAACCATAACTTACCACCATAAGCTATTGACATGAATTGCCTTGTAGGGTAATATTTGCCCAACGGAAAAAACAATCCCGATTTTTTCTTAAGCCCTATTATAGTCGTATAAAAGTATACTTATGTCGTATCAGGTAAAGCTTGAAATTTTTGAAGGCCCTCTGGATTTACTCTTACACCTTATCAAAAAAAATGAGCTGGATATCTATGATATTCCTATTGCCCTGATTACCAAACAATATATGCAATATTTAGAGCTAATGAAAAGACTGAATCTGGATATCGCAGGTGAGTTTTTGGTAATGGCGGCCAGCCTCATGTATATAAAATCAAAAAGCCTATTGCCTTCTATTGCCGATGATGAAGATGAAGAAGATGACCCGCAGCAACTTCTGGTAAGTAAACTTTTGGACTACCAACGTTTTAAAAATATAGCGCTCAACTTGCGGGAATATGAAGCAAACAGACAGGAATTATTTACCCGCACAGTAGAGGTACCGGAAGATTTGGTTTGCCGCGATATCAAACTGGAGCTTTCTTTATTTTAGCTTTTGCGATGTTTTAAGAATGTACTAAAACAGGTTCCCTTAATCAATTACTATGAAATAAAACCAGCTGAAGATATAAGTATTGAAGATCAAATGGAACTGATTTTAAGTAAAATTATACTTAAAAAACGGCTCGGTTTTTACGAACTCTTCGGCGGTATGCAGAACAAAACAGAGATAATAATCACATTTCTGGCTCTCTTAGAGCTGGTCCGCCACCAAAAAATTGTTCTGTATCAGCCTGTATATTTTGGACAAATTATAATCTGTCTAATTAAAGAAGGGATTTTGTTAAAAAAAAATGTTAGCTACTTTAAAAAAGATTAAAAATCCAAATCTGGCAAATAATATCGCAAATACTCTGACGGCATCCAGAATAGTGCTTACGCCAATCTTTGCGTTATGTCTTTTATATTCCGATAAGTACCCGTTTTTGCATTTCTGGGGAATTGTTACAGTCGTTGTAATGGTTTTTACCGACTGTATTGACGGCACTATCGCAAAAAAATGGGGACAGCCGAACGCCTTAGGGACTTTTCTTGATCCAGTAGCTGACAAAATAAGCGCTGATGTTGCTTTTGTCGTTATTTCAGTTAAATACAATTTTCCTATGTGGGCTACTATAATAGTTGTCAGCAGAGATATTTTTGTATTGGGCGCCTGGTGTTTTTTCCTGCTGGTATTAGAAAAATCATTTGTAGCCGTTCCTCATTTATTCGGCAAATTTATGGTTTTCTCACAGATGACAACTATCGTTGTTGTGTTATTACAATTAGAAGAGCATGTAATCAGGTGGGCTTGGCGCTCTACGATCTTTTTTTCTATCGGCTCCCTGATTATTTATGCGATAAATATAAATAAATATAGAAAAGCAGTAACTTAACCCCAAACAATTCGGGAATTAATTTATGTTTCGGGGTGTCTCGCCCCGAAACGCCTAGCGGCGAGCAATTTGTTTTACGCATGGGACATACCGACACATTAGGTTATCTCTATTTGTCATTCTGAGACCGTAGGCCGAAGAATCTACAGCCTACGTATGCGACTAGATTCTTCACTCCACTTCGTTTCGTTCAGAATGACATGATTAAAACCTATTATAGAAACATAAATTCTCCGCTGCGCTTCGCTTAAGAATGACGGTAAAAAAACTCTCTGATCTTGTCGGCATGGGACATACCAAAACATAAATATCAAAATAATGCTTATGAAAAATAAATCCATATGGGGGGCTGTATTTTCCGGCTGCCTGCTTACGCTTTCTTTTCCTAATTTTAACTTGGAAGTTTTAGCCTGGGCAGCCTTGATACCGCTAATTTTAGTTAGTTATAATCAAGATGTACGACGCTCGTTTTATCTGGGGTTTTTGTGCGGTATTATACACTATTTGGGCGCCATTTATTGGGTGGCCTATACCTTAAGTCAGTACGGTAAGCTTAATTGGTTCTTAAGCATAGCGTTGCTGCTTGTATTAGCGGCTTATATGGCCTTATATATAGGCGTTTTTACCGCTTTGTCAGCATGGGGATACAGTATATGCGGGGACTCTTTTTTATTTGCTGCGCCTTTTTTGTGGGTGAGCTTGGAATATTTACGTACTTTTATGCTTTCCGGCTTTCCATGGGCGCTTTTAGGGTATTCTCAATATCTTAATTTATGGATAATTCAAATAGCCGATATAACGGGCGTATACGGGGTTTCGTTTCTGATATTACTGGTTAATTATTGCTTGGCCGCCGCTATCTGGCGGTTTATGAATACAGATGATTCTACTGGTTTAATTCCCTGCTGGCGGATTGTTGCCGGTTGTGCTATCATTATTATTTTATGCTTAAGTTATGGTTTTTGGAGGGTTGAGTCTTTAAATCAAGAAGTACAAAAATATGTTCCGCTTAAAGTAGCGCTTATTCAGGGTAATATCCAGCAGGATAAAAAATGGGACCCGGCTTATCAAGATGCTACCATGAACATATACAAGCGCTTAAGCGATGAAGCGGCAGGCGCTGCGCCTCAATTGATAGTCTGGCCGGAGACGGCAACGCCCTTTTATTTTCAATCTGATGAAAAATATCAAGCCCAAATTTTTGATTGGACGGTCTCTTGGAAAAGCTGGCTTTTATTCGGCAGTCCCAGCTATGAATTTGCCCTGCCTAAACCTAAATTATATAATAGCGCATATTTAGTCTCAGCATCAAAAAGTGTTGCCGTAAGATATCATAAAATTCATTTGGTGCCGTTTGGGGAATATATTCCATTAAAAAGTATTCTGGGTTTTGCCGGCAAGCTGGTTGCCCAAGTTGGTGATTTCAGCAGCGGGGAAGAATATAAAATCCTGCAAATTCCTCAGGGAAAATTCGGGGTGGGAATTTGCTTTGAAGTTATTTTCCCCCAATTGGTGCGTAAGTTTTTTGACAGGGGCGCTCAATTTTTGGTAAATATTACCAATGATGCCTGGTTCGGGGATACTTCGGCGCCATTACAGCATTTTTCCATGCTTGTTTTGCGCGCGGTGGAAAATCATACCTATGTCGTACGCGCCGCAAATACCGGAATCTCCGGCTTTATTGATCCTACCGGGCAAATTATGTCCGCCAGTCATATCTTTGTAGAGGATTATCTGATAGGGAATATCCGGCTTATTAAAAATAAAACCTTTTATGCCGAATATGGAGATGTTTTTAGCTGGCTGTGTATAATAATATATGGACTATGGATATTTCGTGTTTTTAGACTAAAGGGGAAATGCAATTGTTTGAAGAATTAAATAAAAGATTGAAACAATCTCAAAAATCAATTCATGATTTACGGAGTCATCTTTGACTTAGCAGCAAAAGAGAACAGATTAAACAAATTGGATGAACAAACAACTAAGCCTGATTTTTGGCAGGATAATACAGCCGCACAAAAAGTCTTAAAAGAACGCTCGCAGCTTAAAACTAAAATAGATGATTGGAATGAATTAAAGGGGCAGAGTGATGATTTGTGCCAATTAATCCAGGAGGCCGAGGCCGAGGCGGATGACTCATGGATGCCCGAATTAGAGGAAGAATTAAGCGGGTTGGAAGATAAATTGGACAAACTCCAGTTTATAACGCTTTTAAGCGGAGAGCATGACTTAAATAATGCTATTGTAGCCATACATCCGGGCGCCGGCGGGACTGAATCCCAAGATTGGGCTGAAATGCTGTTTAGAATGTACTCCAAGTGGGCTGAGAAAAAAGGCTATAAGGTTCAGTTAGTGGATTTACTACCCGGAGAGGAAGCCGGTATAAAAAGCGTAACCTTTACAGTAAGCGGCGATTATGCTTATGGATATCTAAAGGCAGAATTCGGCATTCACCGCTTGGTGCGTATTTCGCCTTTTGATGCCAACAAAAGGCGGCATACATCTTTTGCATCGGTATTCGTATGTCCTGAAATCAATGAAGATATCCAGCTTGATTTGGACCCGGCTGACTTAAGAATTGATACATACCGCTCCAGCGGAGCCGGCGGGCAGCATGTAAATGTAACCGATTCCGCCGTACGTATTACTCACATACCTACCGGTATTGTAGCTCAATGTCAGAATGAACGCTCGCAGCATCGCAATAAAGATACCGCTATGAAGGTGTTGCGCTCCAGGCTTGATGAATATCAATTAAAAGAACGCCAAGGAATACAGGAAGAACTTGAAGCTGAAAAAAAGGGAATCGCTTGGGGCAACCAAATCCGTTCGTATGTTTTCCAACCATATCAATTGGTAAAAGATCATCGCACTTCGGCGGAAATAGGTAATGTAGAGTCTGTTATGAACGGAGAAATCGATCTGTTTATTCAGGCTTATCTTAGGAAACAGCTTTCATGAGCCTTGCGCATTTTAAAAAATATATTCTGATAATATTAATGTTCTCCGTGTCCTCTGGGGTCTTAAGTTGTGAGAAAACTCATACTCCAGAGGAAAACAGCCGTCTGCGTTTTGCTGAAGGTTTGAAGTTTTATAAAAAGCAAAATATGAGCAGCGCTATTTTGGAATTTAAGTATGCCTTGCGCTTGGACCCTGCCTTTGATCAGCCTTACTACTATCTAGGAGTAACCTACCAGGAAATAGGCGGTACTGAAGAGGCTGTCGGTTATTTTAATCAATTTTTAAAATTAAAGCCGGGGCATATAGATACACACCTGCGTCTTATGCGGATATACTATGTAACGGGCGATACGGATAGCGCTATTGCTAAAGGAAACTATCTCTTGGATAGGGTGCCCGATAATACCGAACTACATGCTCTGCTGGGAGATGTGTATTTTAAGACAGAAAAATTTGATGCGGCTAGGTACCATTATAATCAGGTATTAAAAAAGAGGCCGAATTCAATCGAAATATATATGAAGTTAGTAAAAATAAGTATTAAAAATAAAAACGATAAACAGACGGTAGAATTACTTAAAAAGACAATTGAATTAAAACCGGACAATGTTGATGCTTACAAACTGTTAACTCAAATTTATACTAAAAATAAGCAATATGATATATTAGGCGATTTGTATAGAAAAATAATTGAGATGGACCCGGAAGGGGTTTATATAAGGGTTAAATTAGCGGAACTTTACTTTAAGCAAAATATGTATGAGGAAGCTGAGGTGCAAGCTAATGAAATTGTTGAGTTAGACCCCGGCGAACCCAGCGCTAACTACATTCTAGGCCGCATTCATTTATTAAAAGGTAAAAACGAGAAGGCTCTTGAGGAACTGATTAAAGCCCGATTGGCTAAATACGAAATTAATGAAACCAATTTGGCGCTGGGGCTGGCTTATCAAAACCTAGGGCGCTGGAGTGAAGCTATAGCTGCTTTTGAAAGCCTGGTATTTATCAGACCGGAAGTTTTTGAAGCCCAATTTTCACTAACTAAACTTTATCTTAGAACTAAACAATGGGATAAAGCCATAGCTAAATCCAATGAGATATTAAATCGGTTTTACAGTTTTGAGAAAATTAATCTATTAAAAGGCGCAGCTTATATGCAGGCTATGGAATGGGAACAGGCGCAAGAGACCCTAAATGATTTTTTTGAAGCAAAAAGTGCGCTTGATACAGCCGGGCGGAGTTTTTACCTTAAAATGTATCCTAATTTAGTAGTGCCGAAACGCTTTGAAATGAAAAACCAATGGTACAATATTTTGGCTCATTATTTTTTGGCGTTTTGTTATTTGGATAAAGGTCAATTTTCCTTGGCTATCAATCACCTAAACAAGGTAATCGCGCAGGAATCATCTTTTTCAGACGCCTATATTCTAAAAGCTATTATTTATCATATGCGGGGTAATCTAAAACAGGCTATAAACAGCTGCCTGCCGGTGTTAGAAGTAATCAACAGCGCTCAGCCCTTGGCTCACCTGGTTTTAGCTAATATTTATACTACAAAAGGTGATTTATCTACCGCACACAAACACTTGGTGCAGGCTGAAGGCGCTATTGCAGAATATCCATTCAGCGAAATGGATGTGACTAAAAATATCAGCTCTCAAAAACCGCGTTCTTTAGCTCAGTTGAGCTTAGGCTCCCTATACTTGTTGTATGGATGGAAATAAAAGTCAAGAGCAAGCTGTAAAAAGGTTATACAATATAATCCTGATAATCCGCTCGCCGGTTTTATTTTAGACCAAATGTATAAATTATCTACTTTATATTATGATAAACATACGCGTTTGGATGAGCCTTTGGAGCTTTTATTGGCCTATCCATAAGGGGATATAACAAATAGAGAGGATACTATTAGCTGTCATTCTGAGGCGGCAAGCCGAAGAATCCCCCCGCGCAATAGCGAGCAGATTCTTCGGCTTTCAGCCTCAGAATGACAAAAGCGGAAATACTCTATGTTTCTGGGTGTCCCATCCCGAAACATAAAATCTGCTGATAATAATAAAACAAGCAGGAAAAAAATAATGCTAAATAATAAAGAATTTGTACACTTGCATGTACACAGTCAATACAGTCTGTTAGACGGAGCCTGCCGCTTGGACAGCGTATTGGATAAGGCTATAGAATATAATATGCCGGCTTTAGCCGTAACCGATCACGGTAATATGTTTGGGGCGGTGGAATTTTACCGGCTGGCTAAAAGTAAGGGTATAAAGCCTATTATCGGTTGTGAGGTTTATCAGGCGCCCGGCAGCCGTTTTGAACACAGAGCCGTAAACAATGGGCATGAGGGCGCCAATCATTTGGTATTACTGGTTAAAAATGAAGAGGGTTATCATAACCTTATGCAGTTGGTTACAGCCGGTTATTTTGAGGGTTTTTATTATAAACCCAGAGTGGATAAAGAGATTCTAGCCAAATACAGTAAGGGACTGGTGGCTATGAGCGCTTGTCTTAAGGGTGAAATTCCCCAGTTTTTGCTAAAGGACCAGCCGCAAAAAGCAAGGCAGTCTGCCTCTGAATATAAAGATATTTGGGGTGAGGATTTTTTTCTGGAAATTCAAGAAAACGGTATGGCTGAACAAAATAAAGTAAATAAGGAACTGATATGCTTAGCTAAAGAGTTGGATATTCCTTTAGTCGCCAGTAATGACTGTCATTATATTCATAAAAATGATGCTTATGCTCATGAAATCCTGCTTTGCATACAAACCGGTAAGAACATAAACGATGCCAAGCGCATGCGCTTTTCCACTCAGGAGCTATATTTTAAATCCGGTCGGCAGATGTATGACTTGTTTGCCGAGACTCCGCAGGCTGTATCCAATACATTAAAGATAGCCGAGCGCTGCAATTTAGAGCTCAGTTTCGATAAATTATATTTACCGCATTACGAAGTACCCGAAGGGTATAATCTGGATACCTATTTAGAGAGCTTAGCCTGGCAGGGATTAAAAGAACGTTATCCCGGTCTGGATATTAAGGATGAAACTCAGGCGCCGGTTAAGCGGCTTATGGATGAGTTAAAGATAATTAAGCATATGGGTTATTCGGGTTATTTTTTAATTGTATGGGATTTTATTAATTATGCCCGTTCCAAGGGCATTCCGGTAGGACCGGGCAGGGGGTCTGCCGCCGGCAGTCTGGCGGCTTATGCTTTGCGTATTACTGATATAGAACCGCTGGAGCATAATTTATTATTTGAAAGATTCTTAAATCCTGAACGCGTCAGTATGCCGGATATTGATATAGATTTCTGCATGGAGCGCCGCGATGAGGTTATAAATTATGTAGGTCAAAAATACGGTCAAAAAAATGTAGCCCAAATTATAACCTTCGGTACCATGGCGGCGCGAGGCGTAATCCGTGATGTTGGCCGGGCCTTGGATATGTCTTATGCAGAAGTAGATAAAATAGCCAAGCTGATACCCAATGTGCTTAATATAACCTTAAAAGATGCCATTTTACAGGAGGAGAGGCTGCGGCAGCTAAAAGACGGTAACCGGCAGGTGGGCGAATTGCTGGATATCGCTAAAACCCTGGAGGGATTAAGCCGTCATGCCTCAACTCATGCGGCAGGTATTGTAATCACCCCGCGTCCTTTATTGGAATATGTGCCCTTATATAAAGGGCCTAAGGGCGAAGTGATGACCCAGTATACCATGGGTATATTAGAGAAAATCGGTCTGTTAAAGATGGATTTTCTAGGTCTTAGAACGCTTACAGTAATTAAAAACACGCTGGATTTTATCCGCCGGTCACAGGAAAAAGATTTGGACTTAGATAAAATTCCTATGGATGATACCGCTACGTTTAAGCTGCTTTCCGAGGGACAGACTGTAGGCATATTTCAATTGGAAAGCTCTGGTATGCGTGATTTATTAAGGCGTTTAATACCTGAGAATTTCTCCGATCTGATAGCTCTTGTAGCCTTGTTTCGTCCCGGTCCATTAGGCAGCGGGATGGTGGATGATTTTATCAAACGCAAACACGGTAAAATACCGATTAAATACGATCATCCACTGTTAGAGCCTATTTTAAAAGAGACTTACGGTGTAATGGTATTTCAAGAGCAGGTAATGCAGATTGCCAGCCGTCTGGCTGGGTTTACTTTGGGCGAAGCTGATATTTTGCGCCGCGCTATGGGTAAGAAAAAAATAAAGGAGATGGATAGTCAGCGCAAAAAGTTTATAGCCGGTGCGGTAGCTAATAATATAAAGGCGGGCTTAGGTAAAAAGATTTTTGATCTTATGGCGCATTTTGCCGGTTATGGTTTTAATAAATCTCATAGCGCAGCTTATGCGCTTATTTCATATCAGACGGCTTATTTAAAGACTCATTATCCGGTGGAGTTTATGGCGGCACTGCTTACCAGTGAAATGGATAATACAAATAAAATAGTAAGATATATAAACGAATGCAGGGAAATGGACATAAAAATCCTGCCGCCTGATGTAAATGAAAGTACCAATAGCTTTACAGTAGTTGGAGAGCATATTCGTTTTGGGCTGGCTGCCGTAAAAAATGTTGGGGAATCAGCGGTACTTGAAATTATTGACTGCCGGAATAAAGACGGGTTATTCCCTTCAATATTTGATTTTTGTAAACGCGTGGATTTAAGAAGCGTAAACCGGCGGGTAATTGAAAGTTTAATAAAATGCGGGGCATTTGATTCCACCGGCGCCTACAGAGCACAATTGATGCAGGTTGTGGATAAAGCTATGGAAATCGGTCAAAGCGCTCAACAGGATAAATTAGTGGGGCAGACGAGTTTGTTTGATTTATTTGAAGAGACTCAAGAAGATACGCCGGTCCATGCGGAGCTTCCGGCTATTGATGAATGGACTGAGGGCAAATTATTATCTACTGAAAAAGAGGTAATAGGTTTTTATATAACCGCTCATCCCCTAACGCGCTACCAATCGGAAATCGATCGTTATACTACTCATAATGCAGCGGGCATTGTAAGTTGTACGGATGGCGCTCAGGTTGTCATGGCGGGCTTGGTGAGTTCGGTTAAGGAAATAAGAACCAAAAAGGGCGAGCGCATGGGATTTATCAATCTGGAGGATTTAACTGGCTTTACAGAGGTGACTATGCTGCCGGATGTATACCAGCAGGCGGGTGATTTATTGACCGGTGATGCGCCTATTATAGTAAAGGGTGAAGTATACATCAAGGATAATGTAGCTAAGCTAAGAGCGAGCGAGGCTTCACTTTTAACCGATGTAAGGCATCGTCTTACCAAAAAAGTTCATATTAAGCTGCTTTTGCCGGGTTTATCTGAAGATACACTGCAAACATTACATGGTGAATTAACTAATTTACGCGGTTCATGTATCCTGTTTCTCCATATGATATCCCCCGGGCAAAAAGAAACAATTATGCGGGCGGGGGCGGATTATAATGTAGCCCCTTCTGAAGAACTGATAGATAAAATTGAGCAATTATTCGGTAAAAACGCCATTTATTTTGAGTAATCGGTTTAAATATGCTATATTGATCTTAATTATTCATTTTACGCAAAGTTGATTCTACTGTCAAAACATAAAATGGCTACTAGAGTTCTCTTGCGAAACCAAAGCTGTTTAATTTTATTAGCTGTCATTCTGAACGAAACGAGGTGTAGTGAAGAATCTGTCCCCGTATGCGAGCAGATTCTATGTTTCGGGATGTTTCATCCCGAAACATATAGAAACATAAAAAACCAATCTTAAGTTAAAACATTACATAGATTAAAATAATAATGATTAGATATTATCTGGATTTTGAAAAACCATTGCAGGAATTATATCAGGAAATAGAACGCCTGCGCGAGCTTGCCGATACAAACAAAGAGTATCGGGTTGATATAAAAAAAATGGAAAAAAAGCTGGCCAAACAGCAGCGTGAGATCTTCAATAATTTAACTCCTTGGCAGCGTACACAATTGGCGCGGCATCCTGACCGCCCTTATTGTAATGACTATGCCAAATTGATGTTGGATGATTTTATTCCTTTGCATGGAGACCGCTGTTTTGCTGAGGACAGCTCTATTGTCGGAGGATTAGGGCGAATGGACGGGCTGTCTATTGTTTTGCTGGGACACCAAAAAGGACGCGATACCAAACAAAAAATAGCGCATAATTTTGGTATGCCGCATCCTGAAGGATATCGTAAAGCATTGCGCCTGATGAGGCTGGCTGAGAAGTTTAATAAACCGGTGATTACCTTAATAGATACCCCTGGAGCTTACCCTGGGCTTGGAGCCGAAGAAAGGGGACAGTCAGGGGCTATAGCGATAAATTTAAGAGAGATGTTCAGGCTAAAAGTACCTATAATTGCGGTTGTTACGGGTGAAGGCGGCAGCGGAGGGGCGCTGGCGCTCGGTGTTGCTGATAAGGTGCTGATGCTTGAGCATTCGATTTATTCGGTTATTTCTCCAGAATCATGTGCGGCTATACTTTGGCGTAATAGCTCCAAGGCTAAAGATGCGGCAGAACCGCTGAAACTTACAGCTAAAGATGCCTACAAACTAAAGATTATAGATGAGATTGCCCCGGAACCGCCCTGCGGCGCTCATCATGACCATAAAGCTGTGGCAAAAATCCTGCGTCGCGTAATTTTAAACAATTTAGAGGAGCTAAGACAATTTTCTGTTGATGAATTACTGTCTGCGAGGTATACTAAGTACAGACGGATAGGACAGCTGGATGAATGAAATATTTAATCATAAAATAATATAATAATCCTTTATATAAGTATTAGAGGGATTTTGGTTTTTTAAAATTAGTTAGGGAGGGGTTTTTGTGCGTGATTTAAAGAAAACAGCGGTGTGTATTTTGACCGCATTATTGATGCTTTTGCCCGGGTTTATTTCTATGGGTGAAGCTTGTGTTGGGCGTAAGCTTGTCATTGGATATCTTGATATTACCGAGCAGGCTATTTTAGCGGAAGTAATGAGTATATTAATTGAAGAAAGGACTGGTACAAAAGTAGAATTAAAGCAAATGGAAGATAGCATGGAAGCCCAAAAGGCGCTTGAATCCAATGATATTCAAATATTTATAGAGTATACCGGTATTGGCTTAACTGAAATATTGGGAGAAGCGCCCAATAGTGATGCTGATGCTGTATATAAAAAAGTTAAAAAGGCGTATAGTAAAAATTTTAATCTTATCTGGTTGAAAACATTTGGTTATAGCACTACAAGTGAAGAAATTGAAGAAGAGGGTGTGCCACTGTTTGCAGCTCCGGTGGTACGCAAATATACCTTGGAAAAATTTCCGGCTCTGGCCAGACTTTTAAATAAATTAAACGGTAAGATAAGCGAAGAGATTATGGGTAAAATGGTTGCTAAGGTAGACAAAGAAGGTAAAAACCCAAAAAATGTAGCCGGTCATCTTTTAAGCGAATTGGGTATTGCCTTTAGTTTCAGTCCCGGAGAGGCTTAATCGGATTGATGTAAGTAGTTATAATTATAAAAAAATCCCCCCTTTTTATAAGGGGGGATTTTTTTTGTGCTATACTGCAAATGTTCATAAACGGTGATTTGTAATTAACCTTAAATTAGACATAAAACTTATTGATTTTATTAATTCATGTTACGCAAACCCTGCTTTTAAATGTAGGGTGGGTCAAGCCCGTATCATGAAAGAGCCTATAACATATGCTTAAGCATACGTTATTTTAATAGTTGCGGACCCACCATATTTGTGGCATTGAATTCTCAAATTCGATGCCTCGTTAGCTGCCAGATTTGAGAATTTGGCAGCCACAAAAAAGATTGCTCGCTGCTAGGTGTGGTGGATTCGGGGTAATCTTTTAATAAATTGTTGTCTTTAATGTATAACGAATATCTGTTATATCAGACCCCTTAATCCACCCTACGGCAATCTTATTGTTTTTTTGCGTAACATGAATTATTAAACTGTGCTGGATATTTCTTATTAAGCATAATTGCATAATTAGCTATAATATTTTTGGCGGGGTCAGATTAAGAAATATGACCCCCGAAGTCTAGTTGCCGGATTTTTAGAATCTGACAACACAAATTATAGATATTTGTGCAATTATTATTAGCCTGTCATTCTGAGACCGAAGGACGAAGAATCTGCTCGCTACGTGCATAGATTCTTCACTCCACTGCGTTTCATTCAGAATGACAGTTCTTTAAAGTCAACAGTATTAGGACAAGCCCCTCCCCTATATAGGAAGCTTACATTAATTATAAAATGCCTGACAAATTTAAGCTAAATTTATTTTTTATAGTTATCTTTATACTTTTCTTTATGATTAAACCGGTTTACGCAAAAAATAAGCCGGAATCAATCAAATCCGTGTCAGATAAATTTTGCGGGGAATTATTGGTTTATGAGCTGGACTTTTTTTTGTTTAAAGGGATAGCTGAATGCAGGATTAATCTTAAATTTGACGAAAAAAGCCAATTATATCAAGCTGTAATGCAAGCAAAAGGTAAAGGTGTAATGGGTTGGCTGACTAATTACAGGATACAGCAATATTCGTCATATATGCAGCCGGCAAAAGATGGAAAACGGATGCAGCCTGTATCTTTTGAAAAAACGATAATAAAATCGGAAATGCGTAGAAAAAGTTGTTATTGGTTTGATTATCCACAAAAAATAATAACTTGCACATCATTTTTTAATGATAATATAGTAGGTCAATATTGTATAGATATACCCAAGGGGAAAAAGTATGAGGATATTCTTACTGTATTTTATAATTTTCGGGCGGGAGTCTTCGGAGAGGTTAAAAAAGGGCGGAAGTATATAATCCCCGCCTTACCCTTTAAAGGGGTTGATAAATTTTTGGTTATTGTTTTAAATAAAGAAAATGAACAAACCTTGCGGAGAGACCTGGACTGGCAGGAACAAAATACCATGTTGTTAAATATACGTGTAGGTAAGGAAATATTTAATACGAAAGACGGTTTTATAAAAGTATTGCTTTCAGATGATATGCTTCCCCTAAAAGGAGTTGCCGAGAATGTTGTCAGCGTAGGCGATATTACCGGCAGACTAATAAAACATGTATACTCCCCAGATAAAAATTAAAAATCCTAAAGCAAATAAACGCCTTGGGCAACACTTTCTTATAAGTTACGATATTATAGAAAAAATTATTGGGGCTGTTGGTTTAAAAACGGGTCAGCCGGTAGTGGAAATCGGCGCTGGTACCGGTAATTTAACCACAGCCTTGGCCCAATCCGGCAGTCGGGTTTTTGCCCTTGAACTTGACCGCCGCCTATGCCGCTTTTTACATGACGAACTTAGCATATACGAAAATATAACTATTATTCAGGCTGATGCGGCTAAATATAATTACGGACAATTATTGAAGGAATATAATAGTAAAAACAATCAGAATCATCGGTTTAAACTAGCGGCCAACCTGCCGTATTATGTATCCAGCCCTATTTTATTACACCTGATAAAACAACGAGATGCTTTTGAACTTATGGCGCTTATGCTTCAGGCTGAATTTGTAGAGCGTATGCTGGGGCAGCCCGGCAGCAAGGCATACGGGGTTTTAAGCATTACCTTGCAATATTATCTGGATATGGAGTTTATTGCCCACGTACCGGCTGATTGTTTTAGACCGCAGCCCAAGGTGGCATCAGCGGTAATACGGCTTCGTCCACTGGATAAGCCCCGAATAAGTGTTTGTAATGAAAAAATGTTTTTTGATGTGGTAAAAGCAGCCTTTGCCCAGCGCAGGAAAACTATTTATAACTCCCTTACCCATGCCCCAAGGCTTGGTTTATCTGCTAAAATAATTCAACAAGCCTTAGATATTAGTGAGATTGATCCAAAACAGAGGGCGGAGTCTATTGATATATCCACCTTCGGGCGGCTGGCCGATAATTTATTAAGTTTATAGTATTACCTGTAGCCGCCGACTTTTAAGTCAGCCAAGATGCGGGTTTAAAAACCCGCATATCTACGTTTTGGAAAAAATGAATAAAAAACAAGTTATTGTAATAGTAGGCCCTACCGGTATAGGGAAAACATCTCTAGCGCAAAATTTGGCCGGCCGGCTTGATACGCAGATAATACATGCCGATTCGCGCCAAGTCTATCGTTATATGGATGTAGGTACAGCCAAACCGGATATGGCCGCGCAAAATGCTGTGAAACATCACTTGATTGATGTAGTCGCCCCGGATGAATGCTTTAGCGCCGGTATGTATCGTACAATGGCGCTTAGGGCTATTGAAGATATAATCAATATGCGTAGAATACCAATAATAGAAGGCGGCACCGGATTATATATAAGAGCGCTTTTAGAGGGTCTTTTTTCCGCTCCCGCGGCGGATAGGGATTATAGAGATCATCTTATGGAATTATCAGCTCAAAAAGAGGGTGATTACCTATATAATGAATTAGAACAAATTGATCCTAAAACAGCCGAACGGCTGCATCCTAATGATCAGATTCGCATTATAAGGGCGCTGGAAGTATACCATTTAACCGGACACCCTATTTCTGTTTTACATAAACGCTGCCTGCCCGAGCCTAAGTATGATTTTAGGCTATTCGGCCTTAATTGTAAGCGGGAGCTTTTATATGAACGTATAAACAAGCGAGTGCTTAAGATGATGGAAAATGGGCTGTTGGATGAGGTAAGAAAATTACTTGATATGGGTTATAATAAGGGGCATATTTCCATGCAGGGGCTGGGTTATCGGCATATGCTGGATTATCTGGATGGGGTTTATCAACTTGATATGGCTGTAAGTTTATTACAGCGGGATACCAGACGCTATGCCAAAAGACAGCTAACTTGGTTTAGGAAGAATCCCGATATACGCTGGTTTGATTTTTCTAATAGCGGCAAGGGTGATAAAATAGCCGATAAAATGCTGGAAGATGCTATTATAACCTGAGTTCGACATAAAATTAGTTTGATTTATTTATAAAAGATAAAACCTTGGGGGAAACCCTTCTTAAAAGAAGGGTTATCCCCCAAACCCCCTTCCTAAGAATTTTAATTTAAGGAATTTGGTTGGCGGCACAATAATACCGACTATAAATATTGCTGATATATAACATGTGCCGCCAACCAAATTCCTTTAGATTGAAAGTTTTTGGGAGGAGCTTGAGGAACACTTTTTTCAAAAAGGGTTCCTCAAGGTTTGCTCTTTTACAAATAAGTTAATCAATTATGCCGAACTCACGTTATTATAGGTTATATCAAAAAATAATTCCGTTTGCTGGCAATAAGGTATATAATAAAATACGGTTAATCTCTTGTTCAAATAACATATTAAAAGTTACATTCCAAATAATCGTTATTATCTTTGGGCTCTTTTGTTGTTAAGAGACTGTGTCATAACTGCTTAAAACCTGAAAAATGTCCTCAACTTGTCATTCCTGCGGAGGCAGGAATGACAAGAGTCTAGTTACGACACAGTCTCTAAAGGGTATAGGTAAAGTAATCATGTTTCATTTAACAACACCTTCGCCATTAAGCTGCTTTATGAAGCACGTTGATACTGCCTAAAGCAGAGATTCTGGCATATATTTGTTCAATAAAAATCGGCTTTGGAATTTCCGGAAGCAATTTTAATGTTGCTTCTGCGTACTTGTATCCGCGAAACCGGGCCTTAAAGTCATTAACACTGTACGTTTGCTGTATTTTAGCTATAAGAGCATACGATACATTTACCATAAACATGGCCAAGTTGGCTGCATTGTATACCGGGATTGATTTTACGTTCATAAAGTCTTCCAATCCCCAGTGTTGCTTTGCATCCCGAAAGTTAAACTCAATCTGGAATCGTAAGCGGTAGTATAAAATGACTTTATCCCAGGCCAAGCCCGGATTGCTGGTAAATAAAACAACCCGAGCCGTAGCGCCGGTCTTAAAGATTCGCCTTAACAATGATTACCACATTCAATATATCAGCAAACAACTTGTGACACAAAGGCAGCTGATAAATATCAGACCGAATGTCTGCTTCAACAGAACTATCTTTAAGATACTGTTGTGTTTTTCTCCAGCGGGTTTGATGACCTGCTCCATCATCACCGGATAGGACTTACGGCGCTTTACACTAATAACTGACAGACACAAAAAGGCAATGCCGCAAACCGGTTTGCCAAAGATTGAACAGAAAAATCGGTCAAGTCCGTATGTCAGCTTACCGGATTTTGTTACGGTGGTTTCGTCGCCGGCAAGCAATATGACATCGTCTTTATCAAGCAAGCGTTGGCGAATGAAGACCCAGTTGAGTCTGCACCAGGAGACAGCCATGTTGAAAAAACGCTGAATGGTTCTGTAACTTCCTCCTTTGCCGGTCCATCGGCTGATTCCCAACATGGTTATACGACCGGTCATTGATAATATGGCTTGCACAATGCAACATAACCGACGAAAAGTTTTTGTATCAATATATTGGCTTAAACATGATAAAAGTGCGATAATATCTGTCATAAGCGGTTATCTCCTTTAAGATACATTGTCTGTATAGTTAACAAACTGTATCTTAACATAACCGCCTACTTCTCAACTAGATGCCAAATATAAATTTGGGGCGAAGGTATTGACGCTTAATAAAGACTTAGAGAATATACAAAAAATAAATACATATTATAAACAGGGAGTGGATTACCAAAATCAGGGAAAAATGGTTGAGGCTTTTGATGTTTGGCATAGGGCTCTTAAATTGGATAAAGAATTAGTGCCGGATAGTAAATCTTTATTTGCTAAAGACATAAACCGCTTAATGGCAGATGAATACTATATCCGCGGCGAGGGTGAATATAAGGCTGGTAATTTTATGCAGGCATACAATTATTGGGACAGGTCTGCTAAATTGGAATCCAGTCACCAAAAGAGTCAAGACGGCCTGATTAAACTGCGCAACAAAGCAATATCATTATATAGAGAGGGATATATGTTAGAGCATGCTGATAAGCTAGTTGCATAAATAAGTATAATTTTCTTGCTTTTTTGCTAATCATCTGATATTATGTGTAATAACAAGGAGGTAACAGATGATTAGAGTTAAGCTGACACCAGAGCAGCTAAAAGAATTAGAACGATATCGGGGGCAAGCC
>JAJRXT010000150.1 GCA_024276125.1 bacterium | reverse complement strand
TTTTGTGTTGGATGCTTTTAACTGACCAAGCCTGTCCCTCTAGGACAACATCTGCCAAGCCTAAAGGTCTGGATAAATGGTTTCCGTCTATGGATTTGGCAAATATATCGCACCAATCCTCGCCGCTTATATTTGATTTGCCGATTGCAAAATTATATACAAGCCAACGACTCATCTCGTAAATCATGCTCTCCGGGAATTCTCCCAATGGATAAAGCTCGTTGCTTATCCTGTCTTTTCCGTCTCTCAGTCTTGGATGCCGCATTAATAACCTCTTTTATAACCCTCTTTATCATGGATACGGGAACGGCGTTCCCCGCTTGTTTTCTTGTTTGCGAATCCGAACAAACAATCTTAAAAGTATCCGGGAATCCTTGCAGTCTAAGCATTTCGCGCGGAGTTAATCTGCGCTCTCCATTGACAAGCAAATAATTATAAGACGCTCCCGCCCGTAATGCGCATGAAAAGGGATGACTTGATACGTTGCCGCCTTTGTTCTCATGCCATATAGCCAATTTATAGCGGCTTTTATGGAGAGCGCGTCTCTTTTCTCGAATTGCTTTGCTCGCATAATATTTTTCGTCCACATTGTTTTCAAGAACTTTAGAAAGGGGCTTGCAGTCCGTAGTTTTTTTGGGCCACGCAAACTCTGTATTATGGTTTAAAAACCCTACTATTATTGTTCTTTCTCTTTTTTGAGGAAGACCATAATCAAGCGCATTTAGGATTTTCCAATATGTTTTATACCCTATATCATTTAACGATTTTAAAATTCTGGTAATTGTTCTCTTCTTATCATGAGATGCGAGCTGTTTTACGTTTTCAAGAACAAGCATAGGAGGCTTCTTCTCTTGAACAATGCTTGCGATCTCAAAAAAAAGAGTCCCCCGCATATCGTCAAACCCTAACCTATTTCCAATAATACTAAAGGGTTGGCAAGGAAATCCCGCACAAAGCATATCATGTTTTGGGATATTTGACGGTTTTATTTTTGTAATATCGCCGTGCGGTTTAATCCCATAATTGGCTTCATAGACCTCTCTTGCAATAGCGTCAATTTCGCAGGCAAAGAGGCAATGACCGCCATTTTCCTTTGCCGCAACGTGAAATCCCCCTATCCCCGCAAACAGGTCTATAAATGTAAACTTATTCATGGGCACATGCCAAAATACCCCGCTGCTTGCGGCGGATATCCCGACTCCTCTTAAAAAAACGATGTTATTAGGTTATAAAGCTTTTGGTTGCCAGATTAGTCTTCTAAGGAAATATTAGATTTTCATATAACATATTATACACTGAGACAATGAGTGAATCAACAACCTTTTGCCGTTTTCTTACCGCTAGGCGCGGGGTGAGGCGCTCCGAAGTATAAACCTTGATCTTTTGATTTATGTTTCGGGTAATCTCACCCCTAAACATAAATTTTTTGTAGAGGCTGACTTGAAACCTGCTTCTACAGTTTAATAAATTTAACAACTGTTTATGTCTAACTCACGTTAATTAGATTATTCATTTTGCTTTGAGGTTGTGTCGCAATTGGAGAAATCGCCTTATTTTGTCATTCCTGCGAAGGCAGGAATCCAGTATTTTCAGTATGTTATGGACTCCAGCTCCCCGTTTTCACGAGGACAAGCTTTACGGAAATGGCAAGAAAAAAGTAATTTTTCTAATTACGATACAGCATCTTTGTTTAAGAATGACAAAACGAATATATACATTAAAATGCTTATTTTCTGTCATTCTGGAGCGGAGCGAAGAATCTTATTGCTTACGGATGCGGGAGATTCTTCACTGCGCTTCGCTGCACTAAGAATGACAGACATAGAAGAGAACAGCCCCGGGCATTCCATGAATAATACTTGACTTTTATGGGCGTTTGTTGTTAGCATCCAATATCCATTGAAGATTCATTACGTTGGCTTACATTCATTCGTAAAAGGAGGAAGTGTGTCATGAAGAAGTTGATTGTAGTTTTGGCAATGATGTTTGCGGTTGTATCCAGTAATGTATGGGCGGATTCGGCGGTAATTTACAATCCGGCGAACGGTCATTCATATCAACGAATTGATACTGTAATGACCTGGCATGAAGCAAAAGCGCATTGTGAGAGTCTGGGCGGGTATTTGGCGACTATAACCAGTCAAGCAGAGAATGATTTTGTTTATGGTAATATAGGAATTGATGGAAAAGATATTTGGTTGGGCGGAACTGATGAGGTCGTAGAAGGTACTTGGGAATGGATAACCGGTGAAGCTTGGGATTATACCAACTGGGCGCCTGGGGAGCCAAATAATGTTGGTGGAGTTGAACACTACCTTAGTTTTTTTTACGCATATTCTTCTCAATGGAATGATCTTCGGGATCATGTAAATGCTTCCTTTATTTGCGAATGGGATGATTTGGTTTATGACGGCGCTATTTCCGGTTTTGTAACCACTACATTCCATATGCCGATTACCGATACTCAGCTTAGGCTGTATTATCAAGGCCAGTTAGTGGATACTGCACAAGCGGATGAATATGGATATTATGAATTTACCGGCTTACATAATGGTAAATATACGGTTATGGCGGCAAGATATGATTTTGAACGCTCTGTAAAAGCTATTGTGGTTAAACTGCATATTCCCTGGGGTAAAGACGTGTTTGTTAATTTTGAGCTGGTAAGCACCATTCCATAGCGTTTACAAGTGGCGGCAGATTTTTAGAATCTGCCGCCACATTCATATGTTTTTATAATAGGTTTTATGTTTGTCATTCTGAATGAAACGAAGTCCTTCGCTTTGCTCGAGGATAAATTCAGTGAAGAATCTAGCTCGCATATTGTATGTAGATTCTTCGGCCTATGGCCTCAGAATGACAGCTATAGATAACCCAGTGTTTCGGGGTGAGACACCCCGAAACATAGATATAGACTTAACTTCAAATTTGCTCCATACTATAATTTTATATATTTGCTGGTTAATCAAGGAGAAAGCTGTTGTTAAATATCCGGTGGTGGTAAATAAAAGCCAATATGGGTATGATGTACATTGCCCTGTTTTACCGGGGTGTCATAGTCAGGGTGATACCTTGGAAGATGCGTTAGAAAATATAAAAGATGCTATTTCAACCTATATGGAAATGATTGCTGATGAGACAAAAAATGCTCAAGTATATGAGGTTGAAATAGCCGCTTAATGTTATTTACTGATATCTCTTCAGAACGGGTAGTTAGGGCATTAGAAAAAGCAGGATTTACAGTGAAAAAACAGGGCAAACATATTGGTATGTTTAATGGTATACGCCATGTGGTTATACCGCGTCATAAAAGACTTAATCCCTACACTCTCAAAGCTATTATAAAAGATGCCGGTTTAACGGATAATGATTTCAAGGAATTACTTTAATCCGAACAGTTCGGTGTTTCGGTATTATATCCCGAAACACCGAATCTGAACAATTAAGTTGTTATTCTTCGCACATTTCCCCCGCAATCCATACCAAAGGCGAAAGCATAAACCTTACCATAGGTTTCAGGTAGCTATGCTCTCTGATATAATCAGCCATCGGGGGAGAAACCTTATAATATAAGGATACAAATCTTATGCCGACATAGTTTGTAAGCAGATAATTATCCCTAAAAGTACATAAAATACGTACATCTGCCGCCATTGGGCTGCCGTAGGCCGCTGTTGCAATAAAACAACTGCCGCTGTTTCCCCCGCCTCCGCCGCTGTCATTGTCGCCTGTTGTAGTTCCGCCGCTGCCGCTGGCAGCCGGTACAGTCATGGCAAAGGGTGAAAATCCGGTTACCATCCCGCATATCCGGTTGTTTACTGTATCTAAAAAGGTACTTACATCCACCCAGTCGTTATTCTCCCAATGTAATAATTGCAGGTTTGCCTCCTGGAGCAGAGTCATTTGAGTATCATCATATAAAAAACAAACCTCAATAGTACCGCTGTATACCGCATTGGTCTGAATCTCATAATAATTACCCGCTAGCTGTAAGCCTGAGGGCAGGACTGGCGCAGCTTGGGTGGTGTTTATATTGGTGTATCCCAGCGTATTTATTTGAGTATAGGTTACGGTTACTTGTAGCGCCGAATTTATATCGTTAAAATCAAGCGCTATACTTGCTCCGTCGGTGGTCAGCATGGTATCTGTAATATCGCAGACATCGCCTATACCGTCTGCATCCAAATCCGCTTGATCGGGATTTATATCATTCGGGCAATTATCACAGTCATCACCCACCCCGTCGCCATCTAAAATATCCTCCTGTCCCGGATTAGATAAAAGCGGGCAATTATCCACAGCATCAAGCACCCCGTCATTATCATCGTCAGGATCAATCGCATCGCATAGGCCGTCCAGATCATTATCCGGCAATCCCTCGTCAATTACGCTGTTACAATCATTATCCTCGCCGTCGCATAATTCCGGCGCCCCGGGATAAGTTGCAGGATTTGCATCATCACAATCTGTATTATCGCTTACATAACCAGTGGGGATAAAACAATCCTGTAAACTGGCGCCCGCATCGCCATAGCCGTCTGCGTCATTATCCAGATAATACGTACTGTACGCGCATACAGTAAATAATTTAGGGTTGCTGACTCCTATGGCAGTAGTTACGGTGACATTACCGGTAGCAGCCGCAGTCGGTACGGTGCAATCAATCAGCGTATTGCTCCATGAAGTAATGGATGCAACTCTTCCATTAAAAAAAGTTACCGTACTTGTTTCTTGAGTGTCTCCAAAATTGTTTCCTGAGACAGCTACCGCTAAACCTGCCGGACCATGATCAGGGGTAATGGATGATATAACCGGCGAGGATACGTTTAATGCCGAAAAGGCGTTTATACGGCCATCAGTAGCCATTTTTCCGGTTAAGGCAGGCAGTGTGTCCACTGTGGATAAAATACGATTTTTTACCTGCATATGGTCAATGGCGGTTATTCCATTATCCAAAACGCCGGCTTGTCCCCATATAAGAGCGCATAATCCGGCTGCATGCGGGCTAGCCATGGATGTTCCGCTCATATAGCCATAAAGACCACCCGGCAGACAGCTATAAATATCCTCTCCCGGGGCGGCTGCATCAACCGAGGTCGCCCCATAATTGGAAAACCAGCTTAGTTGATTATTATGATTGGTAGAAGCTACCGCTATTATGTTTTGATTATCGTAGCTTGCCGGGTAGAATGATGTGAGATCGTTGTCGGCTCCGTCATTGCCGGCTGCGGCGATAAACAGTATACCGGCTGCATCAGCCGTTGTAACGGCGTCTTTTAGCGCCTGATTATACCCGCCGCCGCCCCAGCTGTTGTTTAATACATTAGCGCCCATACTGATAGCATAATAAATACAGACAACAGCATCCGAATCAAAACCTGACCCGAATTGGTCTAAAAATTTCAGAGCCATAATACTAACCTGCCAGTTTACCCCGACGATACCTATACTATTATTACCTACAGCGCCTATGGCGCCTGCGGTATGTGTGCCGTGTTCATTATCGTCAAACGGGTCTCCGTCGCTGTTATAGGCGTCTATACCGTATACATCGTCAATCCAGCCGTTTTGATCATCATCTATACCATTGCCCGGAATCTCGCCCGGATTAGTCCACATATTGGCCGCTAAATCCTCATGCGTATAATCAACGCCTGTATCTATACTGGCAACCACTATCGTTGAGCTGCCGGTATATATCCCCCAAGCTTCCGGCGCATCTATGTCCGCATCAGGCGTACCGCCGGTTTGACCGGTATTATTTAGTCCCCAAAGCAGGTTAAAATTCGGGTCATTGGGGATTGTTGCGCCTACGTTCGGGGCTGTGTTTATATGATGAATATAATTTGGATAAGCGTATTCTATATTGGGGTTATTTTGATATTAGGATATAATATCCAAAAGATTATCGGCGGACGATATTTTTATTTTACAGATTCTATGTAAACCTTGGTATAATTCTTGGGCTTTGGGGGATAGTTTTTTTATTGGGATAATCACTTTTTTTATTACCGGCTGTATTTTTGTAATCCCGTATTTTTGGTTTAATTTATCCAAAGAGATAAGTCCGGTTATTTTTCCGTTTTGTGTAATTGATAAAGCGCCGGCTGAAGCCGGCTTTAGTTTTATTATAATCTCATCGGGTGCATATTCGGGGTGTGTTTTCTGCTGGTTAATTTGTGCTGCAAAGGCCGTTAAACTTGTCATTGGGATGTAACATAATAATAATATTAAAACCTTGGTAATAGAAAGATTTTTCATGGTAATCCTCCGTGTTTTATTGATTGTACAGAGTCTTAAGTCATGTAACTTAAACAATGCTATCATAAATATTAATGAATGGGGCGTACTTTTTAGGCGGAGGGTTGATTAATTGATTTATCTGTCATTAAAATGGCGAGGTTGTTTATGTTAAAAGTATTTATTGCTTTAGTTGATATAAGCATGTTAAATTAAGTTTATACTGTAGAAATTTTCTTTGCATCTGTCATTATGAGGCTTAAAGCCGAAGAATCTGCTCCCATATGCGAGTAGATTCTTCATTACGCTTCGCTTTATTCAGAATGACAAGACTTTTGCAAGAGCAAAGAAGTTGTTAAATTTAAAAATTAGGACAATTAAAATGAAAATCAAGGCGGTATTATTTGATATGGATGGAGTGCTGGTGGATTCTTTGGATACCTGGTATCATTTATTTTGTACTACATTAGAGCATTTTGGTAAATCGGTTATAACTAAGGAAGAATTTATACGGCAGGCCTGGTCGCAGGGCTATGAAAAGGTCTCCGAGCGTTATTTTAAAGATCAGCGTATAGAAGATGTAGCCGGATACTATTTTTCGCATTTTTTAGATCACAAAAAGTATTTAGCGCCTATGAACGGCGCTTGCGGCGTATTGGAGAAATTATCGCAAAAAAAAATCCGCTTAGCGGTTATTTCCAATACGTACAGCCGGTTGGTAAATGAAGTGTTACAATATGTGGATATACACGGCTATTTTGATGTTATAATCGGCGGAGATGATGTTGAATCAGGCAAACCGGCGCCGGATATGGTGTTTCTGGCTTGCAGGCGGCTTGATATCAAGCCGGATGAGGCTGTTGTTGTTGGGGATACTGAGTATGATATGATGGCGGCTAGAGCCGCAGGCGCTATGGCTGTAGGCTATAAAACAGCCGGTGATGTGCGTATTGAGGCGCTAACAGATTTGTTGGGGATTGTTAAACAGGATTATATTTAGGTAGAGTAATCGAGGAGTTTTTCACCCGATTGGTGTTGGAGTGCAGTAAAAGGCAATTTGAACAGGGGCAATATCATGAGCATGGCAATGTAGTACATGAGCTACTCTTGAACGAGTAAAGCCAGTGTCATTAACCACATATTACTAATGGAGGCGTACTATGAAGTTGAAAAGGACTAAAGTTGTAGTTGGTTTAGTTGGCGTAGTTTTGAGTTTGGTTTTAGTAAGGGGAGCGACAGCGGCAACGCTGAATGTGTGTAAGTCTGGTTGTACTTATTCTACCATTCAGACGGCGATTAATGCGGCTGTTGCCGGAGATACGGTGTTGGTGGATGACGGGGTGTATACGGAGAATATCGATTTTTCGGGTAAGGCTGTTACCGTGCAATCGGTTAATGGAGCGGCAAGTACCACCATTGATGGTAATCAAAGCGGCAGTGTGGTTGTCTTTGAGAACAACGAGACTAATAATTCTATATTGGATGGATTTACTGTTACCAATGGAACAGCCGCCCTTGGCGGCGGAATTTATGGCTATGAAACTTCACCAACTATAATTAACTGTACTATAAGCAATAACTCTTCAACTTCTGACGGCGGCGGGATTTTTTTCGGCTATTTTTCTTCGCCAACTATTACTAACTGTACTGTTAGATATAATTCCGCAGGAGATGTAGGTGGTGGAATAGCATGTTTTGACTCTTCGCCAAACATATCTAATTGTGATATTTCTAATAATTCATCTAGTTTTGGCGGCGGGGTAAGTTGTTATTATTATACGCCCAATATATCTAATTGCACCATAAAAAACAATACTGCTGAATGGATAGGCGCCGGCGTTGAAATTTATGGTTGTAGCTCTGGTACTGTTTCAAATTGTATAATTGAGGGTAATACTATTATTGATCCTTTGGACATTGGCGGAGCTTTTATGTCTGCCGCATCATCAATAAACATAGTCAACAGCGTTATAACAAACAATACAAGCGCTTCTAATGGCGGTGGAATAATTTGCTTTAGTTCTCCATCACCCACTATTATTAATTGTACAATTAGTAATAATACTGCCGGCAACAATGGCGGCGGAATTTACTGTATGCCTGACTCTGCACCTCTCGTACAAAATACCATTTTGTGGGGCAATACAGCCGCCAGTTTTCCCAATCAAATATACCTTGATGGTACTGCCGCTATTGACATAACTTACTCTGATATCCAAGGCGGCTGGGTTGGTACGGGTAATATTGACGCTGATCCGCTGTTTGCGGGTACAGGAGATCATCACTTGCAAACAGGCTCGCCTTGTATTGATACAGGCGATCCGGCAAGCGTCCCGCCTGTTTTTCCGGCTGATGATATAGACGGTGACTTGCGTCCGCAAGGGACTCGTTATGATATGGGCGCTGATGAATTTTTAGCGGTTACTCCTCCTGCTGGATCTGTAGTCATCGGTCAGATTTATACGCAAAATGCCTCCGGGCAGTGGGATATGGAATATGCCCCGGGGGATGCAGTTACGATAAACGAAGGTATTGGTATTGAAGGTGATCCGGGACAGCTATACGATATGCAGGTACGCTATTATTTTTTTGATGCAGCCGGCGCCAGAACACTTTTGGCTACGCAGGTATATCGCAACTATGCGCCGGGTAATTATTATATATCCTTAACCACAGCCATTCCCCATGATGCGGCGCTGGGTAAGGGAACTATACGTAATACGGCAATACTCGCCCAAGGCGGCAGTCTGATTGACCGCGGTTCTCTGGGGGCGCTTATATATGTGCAGTAGTTGTTGTATTGTTACGAGAGGTTACACTCTTTGTGTTACAGGTGTTTCAGGGCTGTGTCCTGAAACACCTGTAGTAAATATTAGGCTGGGGGATTCTATACACTAACAAAAGCAGACAGGATTTTGGGAAGAATTACCGAAATACCAAATTAGTAAAGTGCGTATTATTAACAACATATTATTAATGGAGGTGTGCTGTGAAGGGGAAAAGAAGTAAATTTATAGCTGGTTTGGCGAGTATAGTTTTGGGGTTAGTTTTGGCAGGTACGGCAACAGCGGCAACGCTTAATGTCTGTAAGTTCGTTTGTACCTATTCCACCATTCAGTCGGCTATAGATGTGGCTAATCCGGGAGATACTGTGCTGGTGGATGACGGGGTGTATACGGAGAATATTAACTTTTTGGGTAAGGCTATTACCGTACAGAGTGTAAATGGGGCGGGGAGTACTACCATTGACGGTAATCAAACCGGAAGTGTGGTCACTTTTGAGAATAACGAACTCTCCAGCGCTGTGTTGAAGGGATTTACCATTACCAATGGCTCGGCTACCGGTGGCGGCGGGATTCGGTGCTCTGGTTCCTCACCCAGCATTACCAATTGTACTATTACTGGTAACAGCGCCAGCAATAGCGGCGGTATTAGTTGTGCTACTTCTTCACCGACAATTACCAACTGTATTATTAGCGGTAACACAGCCAACTGGGAAGCTGGTGGAATCAGGTGCTACAACAACTCCTCAGCTACGATTATCAATTGCACTATCAGCAACAACACGGCTTTTGCTGGCGGCGGGATTTATTGTAACACCTCCTCTTCGGCTGCGGTGGTCAACAGTATTCTGTGGGGGGACTGTCCTGATGAAATCTATGTGGATGGAACCAGCTTTATTGACATTACCTACTCCGATATTCAAGGTGGCTGGACGGGCAGCGGTAATATTGATGCCGATCCGCTTTTTGTAGGCGGCGGCGATTATCACCTGACTGTAGGCTCACCCTGCATTGATGCAGGAGACCCAGCCAGCGCCTCGCCTGCTTTTCCGGCGGATGATATAGATGGTGATGTACGACCGCAAGGCTTGCGTTATGATATAGGCGCTGATGAGTTTGCGGGGGCTTCAATAGCTGTAAAGCAGCTCTATTCTGAAGATATAACAGGCGCCTTCAGCTTTTCTTATGTACCCGGGGATGATATTACTGTTAATGCAGGGATTAAGATTCAGGGTGATCCGGCCAGCCTATATGATATGCAGGTGCGTTATTTCCTTATTGATTCGGCGGGTAATAATACCCTGTTAGGGGTACGCTTATACCGCAACTACAGTCCGGGGAATTATTATATCTATCAAACGGCGGTCATACCGGCGGGGGCGGTTTTAGGTCAGGGCGTAATCCGTGCTGCGGCGTTGTTAGCCCAAGGCGCCAGTCTGCTTGATCGCTCCAGTTTGGCCGGATACGTGGATGTAGAGTAACTCATGTTGTGCAAAACTTGCTTTTAAATGTAGGGTGGGTCAAGCCCAAATGATGAAAGAGCCTACAATGTATATTTTATAAGGGTGTATTGCTTTAATAGTCGCGGACCCGCCACACCGACAATTACTTGCCGCCAGGGGTGGTGGATTCGGGGTAATCTATTTGCTCTTTTGGCGTTCTTCAAGTATATAAGAGAGCCTGTTATATAACACCCCTTAAGCCACCCTACAGCGCTTAAATTAACACAATAGTTTTTGGTGGGTTGTCTTTATGTTTCGGGGTGTCTCACCCCGAAACATAAATTATTTTAATTTGCTAATAAGGAATATTAATTGCTGGTTTTTGTAGACGAATCAGGTGATCCCGGATTACTGAAAATAGGCTGTGGCGGTTCCAAGTATTTTGTAGTTACACTTGTTATATTTGAGGATAAAGAGGAAGCCGAAGCTGCTGACCGACGTATTGAACTATTTAAAAAAAAGCTTTCAGTACCGCCGAAATTTGAATTCCATTTTCATGAAAATAAACCAGAAACAAGGAAACGCTTTTTAAGGATGGTTAGCCGGTTTAGTTTTTTTTATTTTAGTATAGTTATCAATAAAACAAAACTTTACGGCGAAGGATTTAAAGACAAAAACTTTTTTTACAAATATACCTCCCGCTTGGTTTTTGAAAATGCCAAGCCCTATTTAAGAAACGCCAAGGTGGTATTTGACAAATCCGGCAGTAAAACCTTTAGGGGGGAATTATCAAGGTATTTGAAGGAAAAAATAAATGAAAACCATACGGATAGACTCATTAAAAAAGTAAAAATGGAGAAATCGCATAGTAACAATCTAATACAACTAGCGGATATGGTTTGCGGAGCGGTTTTTAGGTCTTATAATTTAACAAAAATAGACTGGCGGGAATATAGGAATATAATCAAGCATCGTGAGATATATGTTCAGTTTTGGCCCAAATAAAAAAGAGCGAGAATAATCCCACTCTTTTTTATTTGTGTTAGATACCTAGTCTTTTTTAAGACATGCACACTCTACAGCGACAGTTCGGCATCTAACCAATTCCAATATAAGTATACTCGTACGCCTAGGCGTATGTCAAGTGCCCAATGACATTTTTTATAGAAACATCGAAGACAACTGACAAAGCAAAGTTGATACTATACTATACAAAAGGACAAAATATGAATAAATTATTTACAGGACAGGCGGCGCTTATTACCGGCGGCTCGCGCGGAATTGGCAGGGCGATTGCCCTTAGTTTGGCCAAAGACGGGGCGGATATTGCAATACTTGCACGTAATAAAGAGCGTTGTCAAAAGACGGCTGACGAGATAGCAGCCTTGGGTGTACGCTGCCTTGCTTTATCTGCCGAGGTGGCCGATTTTAATCAGGTAAAGGAGGCCGCAGGCAAGCTTATAAAAGAATTCGGGCGTATTGATATGCTTATAAACAATGCCGGTATTACCAGAGATAACCTGCTTATCAGAATGAAACCAGCCGATTGGGATGATGTACTTGCCGTAAATCTAACCGGTACATTCAATTGTATTCGCGCTGTAGCGCGTCCTATGATGAAGGCTAGGCGCGGCAGGATTGTAAACATCTCATCCGTTGTCGCTCAGAGCGGTAATGCCGGGCAGGCAAATTATACGGCGTCTAAAGCCGGTGTAATCGGGCTTACCAAGACAGTCGCCCTAGAACTTGCTCCCCGCGGTATTACCGTAAATGCAGTCGCCCCCGGATTTATCGAAACCGATATGACCAAAGACCTGCCAGCCGATGTAAGAGAAAATATCCTAAAGCGTATTCCATTAGGCCGGTTTGCTCTGCCTGATGAGGTAGCCTCTGCGGTAAAATTTTTACTGTCGCCGGCGGCAGGTTATATAACCGGTCAGGTTATATCGGTTAACGGCGGTATGTATATGTAGGCTTGATGGTATTATTGCGTATAAACAGCCCGAAAAAAATAAAAAAAATTATTGAAATATTAAATTTGTGTTGATGTGCGCAAAAATATATGATATAGATTCTGAGACTTGAAAAAATGCGGTAAGCTTATTTAAGGGAGGTGAAAAAATTAAATGGGCGTTAAAGAGAAGGTAAAGGCCATTATAGTAGATAATTTAGGAGTATCTGAAGATCAGGTTACCTCGACGGCTTCTTTTGTAGACGATTTAGGCGCTGATTCATTAGATACAGTAGAGCTGGTAATGGCTTTTGAAGAAGAATTTGAAATAGAAATTCCAGACGAAGATGCCGAGAAGATTACTACGGTTAATGATGCTGTATCCTATATTGAAAAAACACGGTAGGAATGTTGTTAGAGTATAGGAGTAATCATTAGAATAAATTGATACTTTTGTATCAATATGAATCTCTTGTAAAAGTCTCCAAAAATGTCATTCCTGCAATGATTTTAAAGCGGGAATTTAAATTGCACGTTTCGGGTGTGTGTGGTTTTTAGCCCATTCCGAGACACAATGTTGTTGACTAAAAAAAAGCTGTCATTCTGAATGAAGCGTAAGCGGAATGAAGAATCTACTCACATATGCGAGTAGATTCTTCGGCCTCAGGCCTCAGAATGACAGTGTAAGTAAGCGTTTCAGAATGACTGTCTTTTAAAGTCAACAGCATTGATTTTGAGACATTGTTTAATTTAAGATTAGGTTTTTATTTCAGAGCGCCCGATTTTATGAATAAAGCGGGTTGGTTAATTAAGGGAGGTTGTTTGTTTGGATACAAGAAGGGTTGTCGTAACGGGGTTGGGTATGCTTACTCCGGTCGGTATTGGGGTTGATGAGACTTGGGGCGCTTTGTGCGCCGGTGAATCCGGTATTGGAGCAATAACTCGTTTTGACGCTGCAGATTTTGACTGCCGTATTGCCGGAGAGGTTAAGGGGTTTAATCCGCTTGATTTTATTCCCAAAAAAGAAGTAAAAAAAATGGATACCTTTATCCATTATGCCTTAGCCGCCAGTATTATGGCGGTGGAAGACGCTGGATTAAAAGTTTCGCCAAAAGAGGCCGACCGTGTTGGGGTAGTGGTTGGCGCCGGTATCGGCGGCTTGCCGGCTATTGAAAAATATCATGAAAAATTATTGGCATCAGGACCAAGAAAAATAACCCCGTTTTTTATTCCGATGTTAATCGTAAATCTGGCGCCGGGGCAGATATCAATGCGCTTTGGATTTAAAGGGCCCAATTATTCTATTGTTACGGCTTGTGCGACCGGTAATCATAGCATTGGAGAGGCCTATCGCTGTATACAGCGCAATGATGCGGATGTTATGGTGGCCGGCGGTACGGAATCGGTAATAAGTTCTCTGGCTGTCGGCGGTTTTGCCGCTATGAAGGCTCTTTCTACCAGAAACGACGAACCTAAAAAGGCCAGCCGTCCTTTTGATGCAGGGCGCGACGGTTTTGTGATCGGCGAGGGAGCCGGTATAATGATCTTAGAGGAATTGGAACACGCAAGAGCCAGAGGAGCTAAAATATATGCCGAGATAGCCGGATTCGGTATGTCGGCTGATGCGTATCATCTTTCTTCGCCTGATCCTACTGGCGAGGGGGCTAAAAAATCCATGCTCAGTTGCTTGGCTGATGCGCATGTTGCCCCTTGTGAAGTAGATTATGTGAATGCTCACGGTACATCCACGCCATTTGGCGATAAGCATGAGACTACCGCGCTTAAGGCTGTATTTGCAGAGCATGCCTATAAACTTAAGATAAGTTCCACCAAGTCCATGACAGGGCATCTTTTAGGCGCTGCCGGCGGAGTGGAGGCTGTTGTTTGCGTATTAACTATTAATAAAGGAATAGTTACTCCCACTATAAATTATGAACAAGCGGACCCTGATTGCGATTTAGATTATGTCCCCAATAAAGCTATTAAAATGCCCGTTAAGACCGCTCTTTCCAATTCATTCGGCTTTGGGGGAACTAATGCCAGTTTGCTGTTTAAACAATTGGAGGAATAAAGATTGTTACTGCAAAACGGTAAGTCGCTGTCTTTAATTCAAAAGAAAATCGGTTATTTTTTTAATAACGAAGACCTGTTAATAAATGCCCTGGTGCATACTTCATTTGCCCATGAACAAAAAAACACCGGTATTGCTCATAATGAACGGCTGGAATTTTTGGGCGATGCGGTATTAAATCTGATTATCTGTCATTATTTAATGAATAAATATCCAGATTATAAAGATGGTCAGTTGTCGGCTATAAAATCGTATTTAGTAAGCGAGCATGCTTTAGCCAAAATAGCTGAGGAACTTGAGCTTGGTTTGTATCTTTTTTTAGGTAAAGGAGAAGAGAAAAATCAGGGACGCAGCAAAAGCTCTCTGTTAGCTGACAGCTTGGAGGCGCTGATTGCGGCTGTTTATTTAGACGGCGGCTTAGAGCCGGCCAGGTTGTTTGTAATAAACCAGTTTAAAGATCAGTTGGATAAGACGCATGCCCAAAAACATGTGCCTGATTCTAAGGGGCTGTTGCAGCAATATACTCAGGCTAAGTGTAATTGTCTGCCGGAATATGAGGTTATAGCTCAGGAGGGACCCGCTCATAAGCGTACTTTTGAAGTGAAGCTTACGGTAAAAGACGAGGTGTGGGGTTACGGTCGGGGTAAAAGCAAAAAAGAGGCGGAAATCAAGGCGGCAAGCAGCGCTTTAGAAAAAGAACATGAGGCAATAGAAGAATTTATCCGGCCTGAAAAAAGCGGCTCAAACAAAGGCTTATCTCATATAAAATCAATAGTGGAACACCCATAACAAGCTGGGTAAATATATCCGGCGGCGTGAGTATTGCAGATAGTGTGAATATAATTAACACGGCATATTTTTTGTTTTTAGACAGTAGGTTATGGTTAATTAATCCCATTTTGGTAAGTAAAACAGTAAAAAGCGGAACATTGAATATCAGCCCGAATATCAATAAAAATACCATACAAAATGATAAATAATTTTGTATGGAAATCATCGGGGTAAGCCCAATACCGGCATAACTTAGCAAAAACTTTATGCCCAAAGGCAAAACAATATAACTGGCAAAAATTATTCCGGTAAAAAACAACAGGCTGCCCCAAATGACAAATGAAAATGCAAAACGCCTCTCAGTAGATTTTAATCCCGGGGCTATAAAGCGCCAAATTTGAAATAATATAAACGGCAGCGCCAATATAGTAGCTGATGCGAATGAAATTTTTAGATTGGCTATAAAAGCCTCAGTGGGGCTTATAAATACTAATTTTTGTAAGTATGGCGCCCTAAGCCAGTTTAAAATATTCTCAGAAAAAAAATAACAGCCTAAAAATCCTGCCATTATTACCAATAATATCTTTATTATTCTTGCTCTGATTTCTTGTAGATGAGTGGAAATAGAGGTTTTGTTTTCGTTCATACTAGTCCATATATAGATGTGCTTGTAATATAGCTGTAGCCGCCGATTTGTAAGTCGGTTCGATTTTTTTTCTTATATAGGGTTATGTTTCGGGATGTCTTATCCCGAAACCATGTCTAGCTGCGAGCAATTTGTTATTAACTGATGTTACGCAAAATTGGTTTTAAGAACGAAAAAAGACCAATTTTAAAAGTAGGGTGGGTCAAGCCCGTATTATTAAAGAGCCTAAAATGTATGTTAGATATATGTATTGTCTTATGGACGCGGACCCACCACACCTGCGCTTAGAGGCTGTGTCATAATACGATTTTTTTGTCATTCCCGTGAAAATTGGAATCCACAACTTATTGTATTTACTGGATTTCCACTTTCGAGGGAATGACAGGAAAAGGTCAATTTCTTAATTGCGACACAGGCTCTTAAGCAATTTTGGTGGATTCGGGGTAATCTTTCTATAATTTATTGGTCTTAATGTTTATTAGTATGCCTGTTAGAATAAACCCCCTTAATTCACCCTATGCGTGGTGTTAATGTTTTTTTTGCGTAAGGTGACTTATTAAAAGATTACCCCGAATCCACCATGATACGGGCTTGACCCACTCTACATTTAAAAATAGAGTTTGCGTAACATGCGTTAATAATAAGCTTTCGGGGTGAGACACCCCGAAAAATACAATACGAAACATAAACATATTTTATACAAAAGAACTGGTTAATCATCTGGTTTTTGGTGTATACTCTCATCCAGCTTATCCGCTTCATTTTTAATTTCTGCTATTATTTTTCCTAATCGGCCGGCTAATTCCGGCAATTTTTCAGGACCGATGAATATTAAGGCCAGGATTAGAATAAAAAGTAATTCAAAAAAACCGATTCCCAGCATAATTGTTTTTCCATTTTGAATGTTTAAATTCAGCAAATGCAAATTATTTGTACAAATTGATTGTAAGAGATACACAATAAACTGTCAAGCTGCATGTATGTTTGTCCCTTTGATTTTGAACATAAGACGCCTATGTCGGCAACTGTAGGAGCGGCATCTTGCCGCGAGCTATCGCGCCAGGGATGGCGCTCCTACACGATGAATTTGAAATTACTAACTCATGTTACGCAAAGTGTTTTTTTTAAGTTAGAGGTAGGGTGGAACAAGCCCGTAGTAGAAAAGAATTTAAAAATATATTGGGCTTATGTTATCTAAATAGTTGCGGTTCCACCATTATGGTGGATTCGGGGCGATCTTTTGATTATTTGGTGTTCTTTATTTAATCTAAAGACATCTTATATATAAAAGCCCCTTAATCCACCCTACAGTATTTTTGTGTAACATGATTTATCAACTGAAAGCTATTCATGAGTGACCACAAGCGACTTATAAAATCTACTGGCGTTATTAGTTTGGCCACCTTTGTCAGCCGTATTTTGGGGCTGATACGCGAGGCGGTTATTGCTTTTTTATTTGGCGCCGGTTTATCCGCTGATGCCTTTTTTGTAGCCTTTCGTATTCCCAATATGCTGCGCCGCCTGCTGGCCGAAGGGGCGCTTTCCGCTTCATTTATCCCTGTCTTTACTGAATATTACCGCAGGGACGGGGAGGACAGCGCTTGGGAGCTGGCTTCTGCTATGGTTTGTCTTTTATCGGTATTGCTGGCGGCGGCGGCTGTATCGGGGGTTTTAGCCGCTCCGCTGATCGTAAAGATCGTAGCGCCCGGATTCAAAAGCGTAAGTAATAAACAGCAGCTTACAATTCTACTTACCCGCATTATTTTTCCCTATATTTTTTGCATTGGGCTTACCGCTTTATTTATGGGTATCTTAAATTCGCTGGGACACTTTTTTGCGCCTGCCATATCTCCTGCGCTGCTAAATATTTGCATGATAGGTTCAGCCTTATATTTGGCTCCGCATCTGTCTCAACCGGCGCTGGGGCTTGCTATAGGGGTATTGTTGGGTGGCGCGGCTCAGTTATTATTGCAGATTCCTTTTTTAAAGAAAAAGGGATTTAAATTCCGTATAAGTTTTAATTTTAGGCACCCGGGAGTAAGGAAAGTGGGGCGGCTTATGCTGCCTTCGCTTTTTGGACTAGCCGTATATGAGATAAATGGTCTAATTGATACCTTGCTGGCTTCATTTTTACCGCCGGGGAGTGTGTCGTATCTGAATTATGGTAATCGGCTGGTACAATTGCCTTTGGGCTTATTCGGGGTGGCTTTGGGTACGGCTATTTTGCCGGCTTTATCTCATAAGGCGGCCGATGGAGATATAGCCGGTCTTAAGGATACATTCAACGTGGGCTTACGGCTGGTTTTATTTTTAAGTATTCCGGCTATGGCGGGTTTGATGGCGCTGCGTTATCCCATTGTAGAGTTATTGTTTTTACGGGGGCAGTTTGATCATAATGCTCTTGTGGGTTCTGCTTCCGCATTATTTTATTATGCGGTGGGTTTGTGCGCTTATGCCGGGGTAAAGGTTATTGTGCCGGTATTTTATTCCTTACAGGATACTAAGACTCCGGTTAAGCTTTCTATTATTGCGATGATTGCCAATATTTTCTTCAACTTAATCTTAATGTGGCCGCTAAAGCACGGCGGATTGGCTTTGGGTACGGCGTTGGCCAGTATATTGAACATGACGGTTTTGATTTTTTATTTGCGAAAAAGATTGGGATTATTGGGGGGAAGGAAGATTCTTAAGTCTGTTGCGCGTATTACTTTAGCTTCGTTGGCGATGGGGGTATTTTGTCTGTTTGCGATAAAATATACTAATTTTACAGTTTATACTTTGGGTGTTAAATTGTTGGTTATGGCGGGTTATATTCTTGGCGGAGGGATGGTTTTTATTGGGGCGTCTTATTTATTGGGCAGTGAAGAGCTACACCTATTAAAACGGGATATAAAGAGGTAAATCAAATTGTTTTTGACAGACGATTACTATAATTTAAGTTGTACTTAAAGCCTGATAATACAAGTATTACCATGTTTCTTTTTAAATCGTTTTTGCTAGTCGGCTGAATTTTTATGTTGACAAAATTAAAACAATGATCTATAATAATTTATCATTCATAAGAGATTGATTGTTAAGGGTTTTATCTAAGCAAACATTTTTGGTAGTCTCTTAAGGTAAAACCATTATATATAATTTTATACTCGTGTTTTAAATTGAAGGAGGCTATTGTGCAGCTTTCTGGAATTAGCATATATATCCCCATTTTGTTTTTTATTGTCTTCTCAGGGATAGTGGCTAAACTGATGTTGTCTCTGGGCAGGATTTGGCGTCCTCAAAATCAGTACAGCGAAAAAACGTCCCCTTACGAATGCGGTATGGAACCGGAAGGCGAGGCTTGGGAGCGGGTGGTGCCTCGTTATTATATATATGCAATGTTGTTTTTGGCCTTTGATGTAGAGGCCTTGTTTTTGTTTGTGTGGGCGATAGTGTTTGACAGGATCGGCATGTTTGCTTTTATTGAGATGATTTTGTTTATAGCGATTTTGTTGGTGGGTTTGTTTTATGCCTGGGCTAAGGGAGCCTTGGACTGGCGTTATTGATAATTTTTGAGCAAGAGAAAAAATGATTCCTGTATTGATTGCAATTTTCAAAGTTATTGTTGTCTTTTCCGTTCTTATAGGCGTAGCTGCGGTAATCACCTATATGGAGCGTAAGGTTTTAGGCCGGATGCAGGTTCGGCACGGTCATATGCGGGTTGGCTGGCATGGGATATTGCAGCCGATTGCCGATGCGATTAAGCTGATGGGTAAAGAGATTATTGTGCCCGAGAAGGCTGACCGTAAATTGTTCTTACTTGCGCCGGTAATTACGATGATTTGCGCTGCGATTCCTTTTGCGGCGATTCCTTGGGGCGCTGAGCAGATTTATAGGATTATAGATATAAATATCGGCCTTATATATATATTGGCGGCCAGTTCTTTGGGTGTTTTTGGCGTGGTTATAGCCGGCTGGGCATCCAATAGCAAGTATCCTTTGATGGGGGCGCTAAGGGGCGTGTCGCAGACTATCAGTTATGAGCTGCCCTTGGTGCTGTCTTTAGTCGGCCCGCTTATGCTGGCTGGAAGTCTTAATATGTGGAAGATGGTAAATTCTCAGCAGACCGGCGGGACGTGGTTTGTTTTTTTGCAGCCTATAGCCTTCATCTGTTTTTTACTGGCTGGAACAGCGGAAACTCAGCGTCTTCCATTTGATATGCTGGAAGATGAGGGTTCGCTGGTTACGGGATTTTATACTGAATACAGCGGGATGGCTTTTTCCATATTTGCTTTGGCCGAATATATAAATATTATCCTGATTGGCGTAGTCGCCGCTATAGCTTTTATGGGAGGTTGGTTGAGGCCGTTTCCTTCTGTTGCATTTTTGAGTTTTTTGGATGTGGTGCCGCCTTTTATCTGGCTATTGTCGAAATCATTGCTTTTTGCTTTCTTTGTGATTTGGCTGCGGGGTACTCTGCCGCGGGTGCGTTACGATCAACTGATGTATTTCGGCTGGAAGGTTCTATTGCCGCTTACTTTGTTGAATATTCTGCTTACGGGTTTTTATAAGATGTTTCATTTAAGCGGCGGGATGCTTTTGGTTTATTATGCGGCAACTCTTATAACAACTGTTATTTGTTTGGCTTTTTGTACTAAACGGTTTTATAAATTTCAACAGGCATAGATTATGGCTAATATAGCACCAAAGTTACCGGATGGGTTGAAAAAAGAATTTGAGCAAATTGTAGCTCAGTATGAGTTTAAGCGCGGCGCATTGTTGCCTCTTTTGCATAAAGTGCAGGAGCATAGCGGCTATCTGGAGCAGGATATACTGGTTGGGATTGCGGGTTATCTGAATATACCGCAAGTGGATGTATTTGAGATAGCTACCTTTTACACTTTGTTTAATACTCGTCCGGTGGGTAATAATGTAATTTTGGTTTGTGACAGTATTAGCTGTTATTTAAAAGATGAAGAAAAGGTGTTTGCTCAAATTAAGCGGATTTTGCAAATAGGTTCTGGAGAGACCACCAGCGACGGTAAATTTACCTTGTTTACTACCTCGTGTATTGGAGCTTGTGACCGGGCGCCGGCTATGATGGTTAATGATAAAACTTTTTTTAAGCTTACGCCGGAAAAGATTACCGATATATTAAAGGAATACTGAGCCTAAAGGGGAGTGGCTGTTTTGCCTCAGACGAAAATATTATTAAAAAATATCGGGACTCCGAACTCCGAGCATATTAAGGGCTATTTAAAGAACGGCGGATACAAAGCCCTAAAGCATGCGCTGGGGGAGCTTCTGCCGGAAGAGATCGTCGAGCTGGTCAAAAGAGCCGGCTTGCGCGGTCGCGGCGGGGCTGGTTTTCCTACGGGTATGAAATGGCAGTTTTGTGCGAGTGATCCCAAGAAGATCAAATATATAATTTGTAATGCCGATGAAGGTGAGCCGGGTACTTTTAAGGATCGTATACTTTTGGAGCAGGACCCGCATTCTTTAATAGAAGGTATGGCTATTGCGGGTTATGCTATAGGCTGCACACAGGGGATTATATATATCAGAGGCGAGTATATTTATGCCGCCAGACTGCTTGAGCAGGCTATAGAACAAGCCAGAGCTAAGGGATATTTAGGCGATAATATTTTAGGCGCTGATTTTTGTTTTGATATTAAAGTGTTTTTGGGCGCCGGCGCCTATATTTGCGGAGAGGAAACGGCGCTTTTAGATTCGCTGGAGGGCAGGGCAGGGCGCTCGCGGGTTAAACCGCCTTTTCCGGTAAACGAGGGTTTATGGCGGCGGCCTACTACCGTAAATAATGTAGAAACATTATGCAGTATACGGCATATTTTGTTAAATGGAGATGAATGGTTTAGGCGTTTGGGAACATCGGAATGCCCCGGTACAAAAATATTTTCTATAAGCGGGCATGTGAACAAACCAGGTAATTATGAATTGCCGATGGGAACGGTGTTACGGGATTTAATTTACGAATATGCGGGCGGTATACGCGATGGCAACAAATTTAAAGCCGTGCTGCCCGGCGGCGCATCCAGCCCTTGTCTTACGGCTGAGCATATGGGGGTTGCTTTTGATTTTTACAATTTAGCGCGGGCTGGCTCCATGCTTGGTTCCGGCGCTCTGATTGTTATGGATGAGACCACCTGTATGGTGGGAGCGGGTTTGTCTGTTGCGCGTTTTTTTGAGCATGAATCCTGCGGGCGCTGTACTCCGTGCCGAGAGGGCGCCGGATGGATTGTTAATATATTAAACCGTATATATAATGGCGAGGCCAAGCTGGCGGAAATCGATCTTATCGTAGAGTTAGCTGATAATATGCGCGCCAGTTCTTTTTGCCCGCTGGGTATGGCCGCTCCTAATGCGGTAGTCAGTTTTATTAAAAATTTTCGTGATGATTTTGAAGAACATATAAAATATAAGCGTTGTCCAGCAAGGAAAGATTTAGATGTCTGATAATTTGGTTAGTCTTACAATCGATGGGATAAAAGTTAGCTTGGAAAAAGGCAGCACCATATTGGATGCCGCCCAAAAAAAGAAAGTATATATCCCTACGTTATGTCATTATCCTGAGCTTACGCGTTTTGGGGCTTGCAGGTTGTGTCTGGTGGAGGTGGAGGGCTTCCGTAAATTGGTGGCTGCATGCACAACGCCTGCTACAGAGGGTATGGTGGTGCATACTGTTACGCCTGAAATCAATGATATGCGTAAGACGGTGGTTGAGTTGTTGTTGCTGCATCATCCATTGGATTGTCTGACTTGTGATCGCGGCGGTGACTGCGAGCTGCAAAAATTGGCTTTCACCTTGAGGGTAACAGGCGATCGTTTTGGATTTAAGACTGAAGAGTATCCGGTTGATGATACAAATTTGTTTATTCAGCGTAATTTTAAAAAATGCGTGCTTTGCGGTCGTTGCGTAAGGGTTTGTGACGAGACTCGTAATGTGGGCGCTTTGGGGTTTTATGAACGCGGTTTTTCCACGGTTATTGGTTATCCATATAATAAGTTAGTGAATTGTGAATATTGTGGTCAGTGTTTGTCGGTCTGTCCGGTGGGCGCTTTGATTTGCAAGTTATCAGCCTATGAAGCCAGACCGTGGCAGGTGGAGAAGCAGCGCAGCATTTGTGCTTATTGCGGGTGTGGCTGTTCTTTGTATTTGGAGCATAAAAAAAATAATTTGGTGAAGGTTTCCTCTGAATACGGTATGGGCGCCAATAATGGCCTATTGTGCGTAAAGGGTCGTTTTGGTTATGATTTTGTAGGTTCTGAAAAACGGCTTACATCGCCGCTTATCAAGGTTAATAATAGTTTTAAGCAGGTTGGCTGGGCGCAGGCGCTTGGATATATTGCTGATGGATTCAAAAAGGTTATAGAAAATAAAGGGGCGCAAAGCGTAGCTGGGGCGGCCGGTGCGCGCTGTACTAATGAGGCGGATTATTTATTCCAAAAATTTATGCGGGCGGCGCTTGGCACTAACAATGTAGACAGTTCTGTTCGTTTGGAGCATGCTCCTTCTATAAGCGCTATGCTGGGCGCTTTAGGTGTCGCCGGGGCGACTAATAGCTTGGCCGAATTAAAGCAGACGGATGCTATTTTATTGATAGGCTCCAATATAACCGCATCTCAGGTAATTGCCGGTATTTATGTAAAACAGGCGGTAAGACAATATGGCGCCAAACTTATTGTAATTGATCCGCGATCTTTAGAAATTAGCCGTTTTGCCGATGTTTGGTTAAGGCCTGAGCCGGGAACTGATTTGGCTTTAATAAACGGGTTATTGCATATAATTATCAAAGAGGGTTTGCAGGATCAGGAGTTTATTGATAAGGACACTATTGGATTTGCAGATTTTCTACAGTCGATTAAGGAATATACCCAGCAGCAGGTAGAAAAAATTACCGGAGTTCCGGCAGGGCAATTAGAACAAGCCGCCAGGTTATTTGCCGGCGCCAAGACCGGTTCTATTGTTTATGGTATGGGGATTACTCAGCATTCGCAGGGGACGGATAATGTATCTGCATTGATAAATTTAAGTTTGGCGACCGGTAAACTGGGTCGTAAAAATTGCGGTATTTATCCTCTAAGGACGACTTGTAATTCTCAAGGCGTTGCTGATATGGGTGTTTTACCTGATTATTATCCGGGATATACGGCTTGTGACGATATGGATGGCAGGCGTCATTTTGCAAGGGGCTGGGGTGTGGATTTACCTGATAAAAAAGGTCTGTATTTACCGCAAATGCTTGAAGCCGCAAAAGAGGGTAAGCTTTCTGCTATGTATATAATGGGAGAGAATTTGCTGTCAGCCTATCCTGAACGTAAGCAGGTTGAAGAAGCGCTTTGTGCCCTTGATTTTTTGGTGGTGCAGGATATTTTCTTAACTGAGACGGCTAAGATGGCGGATGTGGTGCTTCCTGCCGCCAGTTTTGCTGAGGAATCCGGTACGTTTACCAATTTAGAACGCAGGGTGCAGCCGGTAAAAGCGGCTATATCCCCCCCGGGAGAGGCTAAACCGGATTGGGAGATAATTGCTGGTATCTCAAATGCCTGTGGTTTTGTAATGGATTATGCCGCATCGCGGGAAATAACTGAGGAAATAGGCCGGCTGGCGCCCTTATATAAAGGGATTAATAGCGAGGTATTGGGGACAGACGGCGTGTTCTGGCCGCTTGATGATAATAACAAAACCGGTAAGCCTTATTTTTCTATGAGTGATTTTTATGAGGGTAAGGGGCGTTTTACGGCGGTGGATTATCAATCTGAGGCTGAAAACTCTGAATATCCGTTTATGCTTATTACCGGCGGTATATTGTTTCATCATGGCTCCGGCGCTATGAGTAACCGTACTAAAGGGCTTAACTATCTTAATGCTACAGGCTATGTAGAGATAAATCCCGAAGATGCCGACAGGTTAGGGCTTGTCGAGGGAGATTTGGTTGAAGTGGTGTCCGCCGGCGGGAAAATAGAGGTTAAGGCTAAAATTGCAGACCGCTACCGGTCGGGGATTGTCTTTGTGCCGGGTAATTTTATAGATTTACCGGTTAATAAAGTTATGCAGGTAAAAGCTGACGGTGCATCGCATATGCCGGCTGCCAAACTTACGCCGGTTAAAATACGCAAGGTGACGTAATGGTTGAGTTAACCATAGACGGAAAAAAAATAACTTTAGACGAAAACGCCACTATATTAGAGGCGGCAAAAAGCGCTAATATATATATTCCCACATTGTGTTATCATGAAAAACTGGGACCTTTTGGTGCTTGCCGTATTTGTGTGGTGGAGATAGAGCCGGGGAATAAATTGGTGCCGGCCTGTATAACCAAGGTTATGCGTAATATGGTGGTGTACACTAATAGCGAAAAGGTTTTGCGCTCGCGTAAAATGAACCTTGAACTGCTGTTAGCGCGTCATCCGACCGATTGTTTAACCTGTGAAAAGGGCGGTGAGTGCGAATTACAGCGGGTTTGTTTTCAAGTAGGCGTATCTAAGGGAAAGGGTGAGTTTTATAATAGACTGGTGGATGTCTTCGGCGTACAGCCGCAGGATATCCGCATAGAGGACAGTCGCAGTATTATAGAGCGTAATTTGAATAAATGTATATTATGTAAGCGCTGTATCCGTATTTGTCATGAGGTGCAGGCGCTTGGCGCTATCCAATTCTCACGGCGCGGCGTCAAAATGGAAATGGGTACTTTCTGGGGTGAAAAACTGGACTGCGAATTCTGCGGTCAATGTGTGGATATTTGTCCGGTGGGAGCGCTTACCAATAAGTTATCCAAATATAAGGCGCGGGTCTGGCAGTTGGATAAAGTACAGACAATTTGTTCTTATTGCAGTATGGGTTGCAGTTTGTTTTTAAATGTTAAGAACGATCGTCTGGTAAAAGTGCATGGCGAGGTTAATGTTGGCAGAAATGACGGTAACTTATGCTATAAAGGACGTTACGGCCAGTTATTTGTTAGTGATCCCGCGCGTATTACTACTCCGCTTATTCGCGATAAATCCAGCGGTGAATTGAAAAAAGCGACTTGGGATGAGGCGATTTCATTGGTAGCCGACCGATTGGGTGATATCAAGAAAAAATATGGCGGTAATAGTATAGCCGGTATTTCCTCTGCGCGTTGTACTAATGAAGATAATTATGTTTTTCAAAAGTTTTTTAGGGCTGGTTTGGGCAGTAATAATTTGGATAGTTCCACGCGTTTTGAGCATGCTCCCAGTATCGGAGTTTTAACTAAAAGTTTGGGCTGGCCGGCTATGAGCAATCCGGCGGATGATCTGTAATCATCAGATGTCGTTCTGATGTTTGGCTTAAATCCGGTGGAGACTCACCTTATTTTGGGAATAAGGCTGAGGCGGTTGGCCAAAGAGGGCAAAATAAAGCTTATTTTAGTCGAACCAAGGCATACTAAGCTGGCGGCTCATGCAGCACATTGGCTGGCTATAAGACCGGGCGCTGATCTGGCGTTAATCAACGGTATGTTGCATGTGTTGGTAGTTGAGGGATTAGTGGATGATGCGTTTATTGAAAAACATACTAAAGGTTTCGATGTTTTTAAGAAAACCTTGAAAAAATATACGCCGGCATATACGGCTAAAATTACCGGTTTAAATAAAGAGCAGATTATAGAAGCCGCACTACTTTACGGTAGTGCGCAGGCGGCTTGTATTTTATATGGTATGGGGATTACTCAGCATGCTCAGGGTAGCGCTAATATTCAGGGGCTGGTTAATTTGGTATTGGCTGCCGGTAACTTGGGGAGCGCTGGATGCGGTTTAAATCCGGTGCGGGGGCAGTGTAACAGTCAGGGTGTAGCTGATATGGGTGTTCTGCCTGATTTTCTGCCGGGATATCAAGGGTTGGATGATGCTGATGCAATAAAGAAATTTCAGCGGGCTTGGGGGGTAAATTTATCTTCTGAAGCCGGCTTATCATTAACCGATATGTTGCCGGCAGTTGATGCTGGACGCATTCGCGGGATGTATATTGTGGGTGAGGACCGGGTGATAGCCGGGCCTGAGGTAAATAAAACTCGCAAGACACTATCAAAATTGGATTTTTTAGTGGTACAGGATATTTTTTCCAGCCAGACGACGGAAATTGCGGATGTGGTGTTGCCGGGCGCCAGTTTTGCGGAAAAAGACGGCACTTATACCAATACGGAGCGTCATGTTCAGTTACTCAAACGGGCTATTATGCCGCAGGGTGACAGTAGATTGGACTGGTGGATTATTTCTCAGGTTTCAAGTAAAATGGGATATCCTATGAATTATACCGGCGCTAGCGATATTATGCGGGAGACGGCTCAACTAACGCCTATTTATGGCGGAATAACTTATGAGCGCTTGAAGGATAAAAGTTTAGCATGGCCGTGTCCTGACGCATCTCATCCGGGTACGGATATTTTATATAAAGACGGTTTTTTAAAAGGTAAAGTTGAATTTGTGGCGGCAGAGTATAAGAAACCTAGTGTTTCTACCAGTAATGATTATCCTTACCTGCTTACAACAGGTAAGTGGCTGTTGCATTATCATTCAGGGGTCTTGAATCAGTGGAGTGAGGGCTGGGTTGGAGTGCCTGATGCCGGTATTGTGGAAATAGGTCTTGATGATGCCGATAAATTGGGGATTGGTGATGAGGATTGGGTAACCTTAGAATCGTCATCCGGCAGTATAAGGCTTAGGGTTAAAATAAGCGAGGGTTCGCCTAGTGGTATGTTGTTTGTGCCGGTTCATTTTAGGCAGGCGGCGGTGAATGCCTTGTTCTCGACCGATTTAGACAGCAATTCCTCTATACCGGAGTTAAAAATGTGTGCGGTAAATATAAAACCTGAGGCAGAGGCGAAACAATAGGGACTTAAGTCTTATGTTAGATAAAAGTGAATTTAAAAATATGTCCGTATTTGCTGGATTAAACGAAGATGAATTGGCTAGTCTGGCTGATATTGTAAGTAATAAATCCTATTTAAGGGGTGATGTTATTTACGAAGAAGGAAAGCCTGGGGGGCAGCTATATATTATTAGACGTGGTCAGGTGAGTGTAAGTCGGGCGATATGGGAGGGCGAACGTCAGGTTTTAGGTAATTTAAACCATGGAATGTCTTTTGGGGTGGTTTCCTTGATTGACGGTAAAAAGCATTCGGCGACTGCCATCGCAAGCACAGATACTGATTTATGGGTATTGGAAAAAGTTGATTTTGATAGGTTTGCTAAAGATAATCCGGTTTGCGGAGCTAAGGTTTTAAGTAATTTAGTTAAAGATTTATGTAGCTATGTGCGTAAAATAAATCTTAAATTTTTGGATATGGTACAATACGTTTCATTGGACAGATAAATTATGTGTGACAATAACGATAAACCTTGTTGCGGCGCCCATAAAGAAATTGATTTTGGGGCAGCAGATGAAATATTAAATCAATATCGGGGAAAAGAAGGGGTTTTAATTCCGGTATTACAAAAGATACAGGCTGAATACGGCTGGCTGTCGCAGCCGTTAGTAGAGCATATTGCTCGTGAATTAAATATTTATTTGAGTGAAGTTTATGGAGTTGTCAGTTTTTATTCTCAGTTTTACACCGAACCCAGATGGCGTTACACTATACAGATATGTCGGGGGACGGCTTGTCATGTTAAGGGTTCTCTGCGTATTTTAGAGAATATAGAGGATGAGTTAGATGTGAAAGCGGGGCAGATGACCAAAGATGGCAAGTTTACAGTGGAAGAGGTAAATTGTGTAGGGGCCTGCGGAATTGCGCCGGTGGTTATTCTTGGGCAAAAGACTTTAGGTTCGATTACTGTGGCTGAAACTTTGGACGCTTTGCGTAATTTTGAAGAACAATAAATATTCTATTATTATAAATGAGTAAAAATTCTAAAAATAAAAAGTTAAATAATAAATCCGTAAATACAGCGCCAAATACAAATGAGCTAACCCAAGTATTAATTTGTATGGGAACCGGAGGCGTTGCAGCGGGCGCTTTGGATGTGTGGGCTTCTTTTAAAGAAGAGCTTGTCCTGCGAAATATTCCTGCTATGCTGGGTAAGCGTTCTTGTAAAGTTAAGCAGACAGGTTGCCGCGGCTTATGTGCCATGGATGTGTTGGTGGATATAATTGATCCAAAATTGGGTAAACATACTTATAAGCATGTAAAACCGGAGATGGTATCTGATCTGATTGAAAAGCATATCTTAGGGCATGAACCGATTGTAAAATGGTTTGCCGGTAAGGATTATGAGCAGTTTTATGTTAAACAAGAACGTACGGTAATGAAACAATACGGTTTAGTTGACCCTGAGTCTATTGATGATTATATTGAAGCAGGCGGATATATAGCTCTTAAAAAAGCGTTTAAAATGGAACAGGTAGAGGTTATAGAAGAGGTAAAAAAATCTGGTCTGCGCGGTCGCGGCGGGGCTGGCTTTCCTACCGGCATGAAATGGGGATTTTGTCACGCAACCCATGGTAATGATAAATATATTATTGTAAATGCTGATGAGGGCGATCCGGGCGCTTTTATGGACAGGAGTCTCTTGGAGGGCAATCCGCATGCAGTTTTGGAAGGTTTGATAATCGGAGCTTATGCAATTGGTTGTAATCATGGCTATTTTTATTGTAGGGCGGAGTATCCGCTAGCGGTAAAAAGGCTTAAGATAGCCATTGAACAGGCCAATGAGCATGGATTTTTGGGTGATGATATTTTAGGCAGCGGTTTTAATTTAGATGTTAAGGTAAAAGAGGGAGCGGGAGCTTTTGTGTGCGGTGAGGAGACTGCGCTTATGGCTTCAATTGAGGGTATGCGCGGTATGCCAAGACCGAGGCCTCCATTTCCGGCTCATCAGGGTTTATGGAAAAAACCCAGTAATATTAATAATGTGGAAACATTTGCCAATATTCCATTGATTATAAATAACGGCGGCGACTGGTATGCCGGAATTGGTACTGAAAAAAGTAAAGGTACTAAGATATTTTCCCTAACCGGTAAAATAAGAAATACGGGTTTAATAGAAGTGCCGATGGGTATTACCATTAAAGAGGTGGTATTTGATATCTGCGGAGGTATTCCGGGGCGTAAGCGCAAGTTTAAGGCTGCCCAGATGGGCGGTCCTTCAGGCGGCTGTATTCCTGAGAGTCTTGTTGATGTGCCTATAGATTATGATTCATTGGTAGAAGTTGGCGCTATTATGGGTTCGGGCGGCGTGGTGGTTATGGATAATACCGCTTGTATGGTGGATATGTCGCGCTTTTTTCTTACTTTTACGCAGCAGGAATCCTGCGGCAAGTGTGTGCCCTGCCGTATCGGCACTAAAACTATGCTGGAGATACTAACCAGAATAACCCTTGGGCATGGCTGTGAAGGCGATGTTGATTTGCTAATCAGCTTGGCTAATGACATTAAAGGCTCTTCCCTTTGCGGTTTGGGACAGACTGCTCCTAATCCTGTGCTTTCCACTATACGTTATTATAGGGATGAATATGATGCGCACATTAGGGAAAAACGCTGTCCGGCTAATTCTTGTAAGGCCTTGCTTAAGTTTGAGGTGATTGAGGAATTATGCAAGAAGTGCGGGATTTGTTTAAAGCAGTGTCCGGTTGATGCTATTATATGGAAACCTAAGACTAAGGCGGTTATTGAATTGGATAAGTGTATTAAGTGTCAGACCTGTATTGATGCTTGTCCCTTCCTGGCGATACATTAAATGTAGGATAAGGTTATGGTAAAAAAAGAAGACTTAAGCGGTATTGCATTGTTTGAGGGCTTTGGTGCGGGTGAACTGGAGAAGATGGCCGGTTATTTAAGCTTAAAACAATATTCAAAAGACGAGATGATTTTTAATGAAAATGCAGGCGGAAGTATGCTTTATGTCGTATTAGACGGCGCTATATCGATTAATCATCTTATCAGGGAAGGTGAAGTTCAGAATTTAGCTATATTGAAAAAGGGTGAATTTTTCGGCGAGATTTCATTGCTTGACGGCAAGCCGCATTCGGCTGCTGCGGTAGCTTTAAGGGATAGTACGGTTTTTACCTTGACCAAAGAAAAATTTGAGTTGCTGCTAAAAAAAGACAGCGCTGCCGGCTATCAATTGTTGCATTGTATTTCTACAGCGTTGTGTCGGTTATTGCGGCAGATGGATGAAAAATTTATAGATATGGTAAAATACGTCTGGGAGTTTGGGGCAAAAACCTAGCACAGCGTTTCGTAAGTCTTTGGGTTTATTCTGGCAGCCTTTTGTCATTCTGAACGAAGCGGAGCGCAGTGAAGAATCTACAGCCTCTACGTGGGCAGACCCTTCGCTTCGCTCTAGGGTGACAGCAAAGATAAACCGAACTATTTACAAAACGCTGTATTAGCAAGTTGCTTTAAGTGTAGTGAAACTGTCGTGCTAAAAATCGCTTAATTATTCTACGATAATTAAACATATGTATTGGAGTGTCTTTAATTGTCATATATATTCTTCATAATATTTTCATTAATTGCGATTGTTTCAGCGATTAGGGTTGTTTGTACAAAACAGCTTGTACATGCAATTTTGTGGCTGGTTGTCACTTTTTTGTCTACAGCATGTTTATTTGTGATGCTGCATGCGGAGTTTTTAGCGGCTGTCCAGGTGCTGGTGTATACGGGCGCTATTATTATACTATATGTGTTTGCCATAATGCTTACTACGCCTAAAGAGGCTAAGACGATTCCTCAGTTTTATGTCCGAAAAATCATGCCGATTGTATTGGGTGTATTGTTCTTTTTTCAATTAGCCGTTATGGTGTTGACGAGGTTTGATTTTATCGGTAAAAAAGGCGATTTGGTGGCGATGATGAGTAAATGGGGCGGTAATGCAGAGGTGTTGGGTAAATTCTTATATACGGATTATATTCTACCCTTTGAGTTGGTTTCCATTATTTTATTGGTTGCTATTATTGGGGCGGTAGTGTTGGCTATAAGGCGCAGCTCTTAACAGACAGGAAAAAAAGTAAATGGTTTCCATAACTTGGTATCTAGTAGTAAGCGCTTTGCTGTTTACTATAGGTTTAATCGGCGTGTTGGTTAAACGAAATATTATTATGGTATTTTTATGTTTGGAATTGATGCTTAATGCCGCCAATCTTAATATGGTTGCATTTTCGCATTATTCGTCTAATATTGAGGGTCAGATATTTACCATATTTTCTATTACTGTGGCTGCGGCTGAGGCTGTTGTAGGATTGGCGATTGTGATTTCTTTATTTAGAAACGGTGGAAACATAAATATTGATGAGTTTAATATATTGAAATGGTAGAACTTAAAGTTTTTTTATAAATTGGTTTTGTAGAAGCTAGTATGACGTTGATTTTTATTTGAGGAGTTAATGTCTTGTTGTTGTGAGTCCTTTGACAGTTCCGTAGGGTAAATGTTGTTAAGAATCTAAATGTAATATGAGATGCTTCGTTTTATCCAAAAGTGATATATGGGGACTTTTTACGAAACCATTAAAGTTGTTTTCAAATAGATTTTAGGTGAGTCTTCGTTTCCGTCTTTATAAGGCGGCAGGTGGACGGGATTGTTTTTGGTAAGTGTACACAATGAGTTGCATGAACATGCCTATGTTCTAATTTGAGGAGGCATAGTTGGAAATATTAATTATTATACTGCTGCCTATTATCTGTACCATAATGATTGCGGCTGTGGGTAGGAAGTCGGTTTTTCTGAGGAATTTGTTTGTACTTATTCCTACAGTCGGAGATTTCCTGTTAGTCGGTCATTTGGCTTGGCAGGTAAAAAGCGGCGGTACGGCGGCATCCCTTAATTTGGTGGATTTATCTAATTTTGCCATTAAATTTGAAGCCAGCGGTATTTCGGTTTATATGGCGTTGTCCATGACGTTTTTATGGATTATGACAGCTATTTACTCCTTTGGTTACATGGAGCATGAACATGCTCAGGTGCGTTATTATGCCGCTCTTGTGCTGAATTTAGCGGCGGCGATGGGGATTGTTTTTGCCAGTAACTTAGTGACCTTCTTTATTTTCTTTGAATTGCTTACAATTGCGGTTTATCCTCTGGTTGTGCATGAGGAAACCGATGCCGCTTATCTGGCCGGCAAGGTCTACGGAGTATATTTATTGACCGGCGGGGCGATGGTTTTGATGGCTACGGTCGTTTTGTATTGTCTAACCGGGACATTTGATTTTGTTCCCGGCGGTATTCCGGCTCTGGCGCAGCAGAGTACGTTTATGCTTACGGTATTGTTTGTATTGTTTACCATAGGATTTGGTTTTAAGGCTGCTTTGGTGCCGTTATGTTATTGGCTGCCGGAGGCCATGATTGCTCCTACGCCGATAAGCGCTGTTTTACATGCTGTGGCTGTGGTTAATGTAGGCGTATTTGGTTTTGTGAGGGTTATTTACAATATATTCGGGCCGACGTTGTATAATAAAATGGGGTTTGGCAGCGTTATTGCGGTAATGGCGGCGATTACAATTTTATATTCGGCCTTTCAGGGATTACGTCAGAAAGAAATAAAGCGTATGCTGGCCATGTCTACAATAAATCAATTGAGTTTTATGTTGCTGGGTTTGGTGAGTTTCAGCATGATTGGGATGACTGGCGGGCTGCTTCATATTTATTATCATTCTTTTATGAAGATTACGCTGTTTTATTGCGCCGGAGCGATTATTACCCAAAGTAAAAATAAGTATGTGGCTAATATGGGCGGGCTGGCCAAGCATATGCCTATTACTATGACCTGTTTTGCGGTTGCAGCGGTTGGGATTGTCGGCTTGCCGCCGGTGGCGGGCTGGGTTAGTAAATGGTATATGATGCAGGGATTTTTGGAGATGGGTAAGCCTATCTATGCCATAATATTTCTCCTTAGCAGTCTTATTGAATTGGGATTTTTCGGTCCGCCGATTTTTAGAGCATTTTTTAGGAAGGAAGAAAACAATTCCTTTAATTTCCAACAAGATACTTCCAAGTTTGGTAGTGAGGCGCCTTGGGCTATGCTAGCGCCGATTGTGATTGTGGCCTTCTTTTCGGTATTGTTTGGTTTTTGGGGATTTGTTCCCCACGGGTTGGTTAAACCAGCTCTGTCTGGGCTATTGGGAAAAGGTTTTTAACAAAGAGAGACTATATCCTCCATGATAACGAATAGTTGGTTACTTTTTTTTGCGGTATTTATTCCGCTGGTTTCGGCTCCTTTATCGCTGATATTCAGCGATAAGGTCAGTAATCGTTTTACCGCTTTATCGAATGTGGTGAATTTTTTAGTAATAGCGGGTATGTATAGTGCGGTGAGTCATGGAAAACTTCTGGTACTGGAACTTAATACCGGCTTTAATTTTAAACTTTCCTTTATGGCGGATTCTTTGAGTTTGCTGTGTGGTTTAATCTTTATTGCGGTATGGACGCTGACCAGTTTTTATTCCATTGGCTACATGTCGCATGAGCATGCGCAAAGGCGTTATAATTTATTCTCTTTATTGTCGCTTGCGGGTACATTGGGAGTGGTTTTTACCCGCAATTTGTTCAGTTTATATATTTTCTTTGAGATTCTAAGCGTAGCCTCTTATGTTATGGTAGTGCATGAGGAATCGTTTGAGGCCAGAAAGGCCGGTTTAAAGTATATTCTTATGGGGATTATCGGCGGTCTGACCCTGCTTTTGGCTATGGTGTGCACATATCATATTACTGGTACGGTTGATTTATTGTAACTGGCTCAGAAGGGTTCGATGCTGGCTAATCATCCTTACGGACCTTTTGTTTTTATTTGTTTTCTGTTGGGGTTTGGAGTAAAAGCGGGTATTTTTCCGGTACATATTTGGCTGCCGGATGCGCATCCTATCGCTCCGTCGCCGGCTAGCGCCCTGTTGTCGGGGGTTATGATTAAGGCCGGAGGTTATGGGATAATAAGGACCATTTACACTATTATGGGCGTAGGCGGGGTACGTCATGAATGGATAGCCTATGTGGTCTTAGGAATAGCTTTTATAAATATTTTCTTGGGTTCGGCCATGGCCATAAAACAGACTGAGATTAAGCGTATGCTGGCCTATTCCAGTGTGTCTCAGATCGGTTATGTTCTCTTAGGGGTAATCTTAATGACCCCACTGGGACTGGTTGGCGGGGTGGTGCATATTTTTAATCATGCCATTATGAAAGTTACCTTGTTTTTATGCGCCGGCGCGTTTATACATCAGACAGGTTTGAGGAAATTAGATGATTTAAGGGGAATCGGCAAGCGTATGCCGCTTACAACTCTTTGTTTTACATTGGCGGGATTTTCGATGATAGGTTTTCCGCCCTTTGTGGGTTTTATTAGCAAATGGTTTTTGGTTTTGGGGTCTTTGCAGGTAGCCAAATCCGGATCATATGGGATGAAGGTAGGTGTAGCTACCTTGTGCCTTCTAATATTAAGCAGTCTGATGAATCTAATGTATTATGGACCGATAATATATCGGGCGTGGTTTCCGGGCGATGAAGATGATGCTCACGGGGGTGCGTATAATACAGGGGCGGTTGCTTGCAAAACAACAAATGATGATCCTGATAATTATATGATGGTGCCTTTACTGATACTTGGAGCAGCCTTGGTTATTTTGGGCTTGTTCCCGCAATTAGGGACAGGTTTAGCCAATCAATTCAGTCAGTTATATTTTCATTAAACTTAATTATATATATACTTATGAACCTTAAAAAATTAGTCTTAATCTTTGGTTTGGGTTTTTTCTTGGGGATAGCGCCCTTTATTGGTCAGGCATCCGAACGTAGCGGCGGGCAGACTGGGCATGAGCCGGCTTCCGAGCATGGTGATAGCGGGCACGGGCAAACTCTTGGTAAAGGCGCTCATACTGTTTCGGCTGGACATGGCGCTGATGAGAAGTCCCAAACCGGTCATGGGGATAAGCAGGAAACCGGTCATGGTGAAGAACATCATCCAGCAGCCCCGTTTAGTTATTACCTGCACTGGGCGCTTATTCTGATTATGTTTGTAACGGTGATACGGCAGGATATGGCTATATACCTGCATCCGAACGGGCATACAGACGAGCATGGGCATGACGGGCATGGACATACATCAAATGCTCTGCCTCTGATGTTTATTTGTTTCGTGGCACTGATGTTTTTACTGGAGAATTTCTCAGCTATGGCGCATTATCATCAGGCCAACAGTCTGGCGTTAATAAAATGGTTAATCATGATGGCTTGCGGTGCGCTTATTATGCTGTACGGTTTGAGCTTTAAACATTAGTTTGTATATAGACTGTCGCCAAATAGCGAAAATGGCTAAAAAGTTCTAAGTTGATATTTTATAAGTTATTCCCTAAAAAGGGGGTAGCGACCAACGGAAGCGTAGGGGGAAATCTCCCTAAAATGGATTGGGCGACACGCCCATATAGCTGCAAAGCAGAAAGTAAAAATAGGTTGGGTTGCCTTGTTTTTTCAGACAATCCAACAACGAGCTAATTATTTGTTGGGTTTCATTTATATTAACCTAACCTACTTATTAGATTGACTGGATTATATTATTATGCAGATGAAAAAATTATACATTTATAGTTTGCTTATTGGCGCCTTATTTGCTCTGGGGGTAAATACCGTTTGGGCTAAAACGGCAGGGCATGACGCACATGCTATAAAACAGGTACATGCAGAGGGCGCTCATGAGGGCGCCGGCGATCACGGCGCTCCTGCTGAGCATGCCGGCGCTGGCGAGTATAGCGCACATGGTGAGCAGGTTAGTTCGGGTAAGTATCATTCCTCCTTAGTATTATGGGTGATTTTAGTACCGCTGTTTGGCGCTTTTTTAGTCTTGCTGGTTGGTAATCGGGACGGATTGCGCAATATTGTAAATGTTTCCACTACGGTGTTGACCTTCTTTTTGCTGTTTATGATGTACAATCCGGTGATAAACGGGATAAACGTAGGCGGTACTCTTTTAAAGGGCATGAGTTACCAGTTTAATTTCATGCCCGGTTTCAATATGAGTTTTAATGTTGATCCGGCTGCTTTGCTGGTAGCGTTGGTTACTGCCTTTTTATGGGTATTATCCACGATATATGCAATATCTTATATGACCATAGAAGAGGATCGCGTACGTTATGATTTTTGTGTGCTAGCGACTTTGGCGGCTGACTTGGGTGTGTTGTTGGCCGGTGATTTCATGACCTTGTTTATCTTTTTTGAGGGCTTAATCATATTCCCGTATTTTTTGGTGGCGCACAAGGGTACAAAAGAGTGTCTGCGCGGCGCTAATATGTATTTATATCTGGGCGTGGTGACTGGTTTGTCGCTTTTAGCCGGTATTGTAGTTTTATATACGACTACAGGCAGTGTGGCGATAGCTCAGGTAGCTAAAGGAATCGGACTTGTACCTTCAGTAAAGTATTTGATAACCTTTTTGATGATAATTGGCTTCGGGGGTAAGGCGGGGTTGTTTTTTGAGCATATCTGGCTTCCCAATGCGCATCCGGTGGCGCCTACGCCGGCTTCGGCATTGTTGTCTGGCGCTATGATAAAAGCTGGCGCTTACGGTATTTTTAGAGTGGTTAATCTGATGTTTTTACCGGAATATCATGATGGACTAGCGCATTTGAAGCAGTGGGCGACCATGGCCAATATAGGTTATGTTATAATCTGGGTGGGTACGCTTACCATGTTTTTGGCGGTATGTTCAGCGCTTATAACGGGTAATTCCAAGCGGATGCTGGCTTTTCACAGTGTATCTCAGATGGGTTATATTGTCTTGGGTATAGGTTGTGCCGCTTATATGGGTAAAGACGGTGCGATGGGACTGGCTGGGGCTGTGTATCATATTGTAAATCATGCGTTATTTAAGGCTAGTTTATTCTTATGTGTGGGCGCTGTATATTTTAGGACGCATGAATTGGATATGTACAAGCTGGGGGGATTATGGCGCAATATGCCGGTGATGGCCATAGGACTGTTGATAGCGGTCTGCGGGATTTCCGGTATACCGGGGTTTAATGGTTTTGCCAGCAAGACTCTGTTACATCATGCTATATTGGAGGCTTATGAACATTCGGCGCATCTTTTAGGCGGGGTAAGAGACAGCAAGTTGAAGTTGGCTGAGATTATTTTTATGCTGACAGCGGGCGGGACTTTCGCATCTAATATAAAGCTTTTTATGCTGACTTTTATGGGTGAGCGTAACAAGAAGCATGATAATGTGGCGCAGGCGCCGACGTCTATGCGGGTGGCTATAGTTATGGTGTCGGCTGCTATATTATTTATAGGTTTATTTCCCAATTGGCTGCTGGATAATTTTATAGGCCCTGCGTTGTCTTATTTTGGTTATAATACGGCTTCGCATGCTTATCATATGTTGTATAATGTTCATGCGGCGGCGCCGGCATCCACTATACCGATATTGTATCCGATAACCAATGCGGCTTCCCAGATGGGCGAGGTGACGCACAATCTGTTGGGAGCTGGTACGGCGGTTATGCTGGGCGGTATGTATTTTATTTTGGGCATGAAATTTGGCTGGTTCCATATAGAGGTACCTGAAAAATTTCAGTTGGGATACTATTATGCCAAGGTATACCACAAACTTCTCTGGCTGTTTACAGGTCCTGTTAGCGCTTTTGGCGAGGCGGTGGATAAGGTTGTATCGGTTTTTATGGTAAATATTTGGCTGCCGTTTACTGAACCGCATAGTTTGATTTCTTGGCTGGAAGAGAGGGTATTATCGGTTTATTTTACATTAAAGGAACCCTGGCAGTATCCGGTGGCTAGGTTTTATTTAGCTTTTTGTAAAGTAGGAGAATGGTTTGATCCTACTATTGTAGATCGGGTTGTAAATGAGGTAGCTGACGGAGTTGGCGAGGGCGGGCGGGTAACGCGTCGGATGCAGACTGGATTCTTGCAGCATTATGCAATAGTAATTATTTTGGGGTTGTTTCTTTTGATTAGTTTAACCATTTATTATTTAAGGTAATTTATGCTGGAATCAATTTCATGTTATGATTCAATAGGCTATCCGATATTAAGTCTGGTAGTGTTTTTGCCGTGTATCGGGGCGTTATTCCTATTGTTTTTTAATTCTGAATGGATAGGCGGGATTCGCCGTTTTGCTTTTGGGGTAGCCATTGTTGATTTTTTAATTGCATTAATGATGCTGTTTAGTTTTAAGTCCGGGACGCCGGCTATGCAGTTTGTGGAAAAGCTGGACTGGATACCCTCTATTGGAGCCAGTTATCATATAGGTGTAGACGGTATTAGTGTATTTTTGGTGTTATTGACCGCTTTATTGGGAGCTGTTACCATTTTATCCACTTACCGGGCTATTACTACTCAGGTTAAGGAATTTATGATATGTATTCTGCTTTTGCAGACTACTATGATGGGTGTTTTCGTCTCGCTGGATATGTTGTTGTTTTATTTGTTTTTTGAAGCGCAATTACTTCCAATGTATTTGATAATCGGTATTTGGGGCAGTGACCGCAGAATTTATTCAGCGACTAAGATGTTTATTTATACCTTAGTCGGTACATTTCCTATGGTTTTGGGATTATTGGCTGTTTATTTTAATTATCATGATTATGCGATTGCCAATAAGCTGCCCGAGTTGTTTAGCTTTGATTTATTAACCTTATATAATATTCCCATAGAGTATACTAAGCAGTTATGGATATTCTGGGCGCTGTTTATTGGTTTTGCCATTAAAGTTCCCATGTTTCCAGTACATACCTGGCTGCCGGATGCTCATACGGACGCACCTACGGCGGGCAGCGTTGTTTTGGCCGGTATTTTACTTAAAATGGGTTCATATGGATTTGTACGCTTTTCTTTACCTTTATTACCCGATGGGGTGCATAGATTCTTTCCAGTCGTTTTAATGTTATCGGGCATAGCTATTTTGTATGGGGTTTGGGTGGCTATGACTCAGAAAGATATGAAAAAACTGGTGGCTTATTCCAGTATCAGTCACATGGGCTATATCACTATGGGGATATTTGCACTAAACTCGGCAGGGATTACCGGCGGAGTATTGCAAATGATAAATCATGGTCTTTCCACCGGGGCGCTCTTTTTATTGGTTGGCATGCTTTATGAGCGCAGGCATACCAGAATGATTAGTGAATACGGCGGATTATTTAAGCAATTACCCTTATATACCACTTTCTTTGCAATTGCTATGTTTTCTTCCATGGGTGTGCCGGGTTTAAATGGTTTTGTCGGTGAGATAATGATTTTAATGGGTACATATAATGTCAGCAGTATAGTTGCTATGAATGTATATAAGGCGGGTGAAATATATACCGTAGTTGCCGTTCTGGGTATTTTAGGCTGTGCCGGTTATTTATTGTGGCTGTTTCAGCGAGTATTTTTGGGTAAGGTTACAAATCCCAAAAACAAGGAGCTTAAAGATTTAAGCGGACGTGAGATACTTACTTTGGTTCCTCTTACGGTACTTATTTTTTGGATAGGTCTTTATCCGACTCCTTTTATAAAAAGAATTAAACCGTCAGTAGACTATTTGGTGAAAAAAAAATATTCGCTAGAAAAGTTAAATCAACCGGCTAATGCTAGCGCCGGTCTTCTGGAAAATAAGGGAAATATTGTAAAATTTGCTAATACACAGGAAGGATTAAATGAACACAGCTCAGTTATGGACTGACACCCTTTATCTATTACCCGAGATTATAATTGCTCTAACGGGTTTATTAGCGCTTGTGTGGGATTTTATAAGCCCCGAATCGGTAAAAAAATCTCGCTTGGCCTTGTTTAGTTTGTTTGGAATAATGCTTGCGGCTGTATTTTGTTTTATGCAGGCAGGCTTGGACAAACAAATATTCAGCAATTTGCTGGCAGTAGATTATTTTGCGGTTGTATATAAAATTATTCTTTTAGTTACTGCCGGTATGGTAATTTTGATGTCCATGAATTATCTTAAGGTACAGGATACGCAGCGGGGTGAATATTATGTTTTAATCCTATTTTCAACTTTGGGTATGATGGTAATGGCGGCGGCCACTAATTTTATATCCATGTATCTTGGTTTGGAATTAACCGCTATTTCATGTTATATTTTATGCGGTTTTATGATAAAGGATAAGGCCTCTAATGAATCTGCCATAAAATACTTTATTTTGGGATTGTTTGCTTCTGCTATTTTAGTCTATGGTATTTCATTGATATATGGAGTATGCGGCAGTCTTAATTTTTCACAAATCCAACAAGCCTTAAGCCGCCCCGGCGGAAATTCAGGGGTGGTTTTGTTGACTGGAATGGTAATGTTGATAGTGGGATTTGGATTTAAGATGGCTGTGGTTCCTTTTCATATGTGGATGCCTGATGTGTATGAGGGAGCGCCCACTCCGGTTACTGCTTTTATGTCAATCGGGCCGAAAGTGGCTTGTTTTGCTGTAGCGCTTAGATTCTTTCCGATTGCCGCCTATGCGTTAAGGGTGCAATGGGGATTTATTTTTGCGATACTGGCGGCTATTACCATAACTTTAGCTAATTTTCATGCCCTGCGCCAGGAGAGCGTAAAACGTATGCTGGCTTATTCGGGTATAAGCCATGTAGGTTATGCTTTAATAGGTTTGGTGGCAACGACAGTAGACCGTCAGATTGGTTTGATGAGTGTAATCGTTTATTTTTTGGTTTATTTTACCGCCAATGTAGGGGCATTCGGGGTTATTGTTTTGTTGTGCCAAAAGGGGCGTATGGGTGAGAAGTTTGATGATTTTAAGGGATTAGGTAAGAGATCGCCTTTTGCGGCTATGTTGATGACTATTTTTATGCTTTCGTTGTTAGGTATTCCTCCCACCGGCGGATTTTTGGCTAAAGTTTGGGTTTTTGCTGCTGCGGTTAAGGCTGATTATATGTGGCTTGCGGTAATCGGGGTAATAAATGCGATTATCTCGGCTTATTATTATCTGCGGGTTACTGTAATGATGTATATGCACGATCCAGAAGAGCAAAGCAGTCTTTCTTTTACTCCCGCCTTAGCAGTCGCTCTTTACATAATGGCCTTTTTCACGCTCTATATGGGTGTTTTCCCCGGGTCTTTCTTTGAATTAGCCAAAAAGTCGGTTATTGCCTTATTATAACCTGAATTCGGTATTAAATTGGTTTAACCTATTAAAGACAAAACCTTGAGGAACCCTTTTTAAAAAAAGTGTTCCTCAAACTCCTCCCAAAAACTTTCAATCTAAAGGAATTTGGTTGGCGGCACATGTTATCTTGCAACAATATTTATAGTTGGTATTATTGTGCCGCCAACTAAATTCCTTGAATTAAAGTTCTTAGGAAGGGGGTTTGGGGGATAACCCTTCTTTCAAGAAGGGTTTCCTCCATGGTTTTGTCTTTTATAAATCAAACTAATTTTATATTGAATTTGGGTTGTTATAGTGGTTTAACGGTTTGAATATATATGGCCGGTACAAAATAATGAGTGGAAAAAGGCAGTTATTGGGAAAACAGGGCGAGGGCATTGCCGTTAAATTTTTAAGGCGTAAGGGCTATAAAATAATAGAGAAAAATTATCGTTGTGCCTTGGGGGAAATGGATATTATTGCAGAGGATAGCGGTGTTTTATCCTTTATAGAGGTTAAAACCAGGATATCCACTGAATTCGGTTCGCCGCAGGCGGCGGTAGGCGTCTCTAAACAAAAAAAAATAATTAAAACCGCTCAAAATTATCTTACCCATAAGGGATTACACGGCATAGACTGCCGTTTTGACGTAGTTGCCGTCCGTTTTTCTGCAAAACAACACCTTGAAAACATAGAACTTATCAAAAACGCCTTTCAAGTATAACTTCCTTTAAAAACATAAAAATACTGAATAATATGTCTGAAATGCAGGTGAAAGTATTATTTTCCGCTCAAGAAATACAGCAGAGAATAAAAGAATTAGCGCGTGATATATGCTTGTATTATCAGGATACGGGTAATGATTTCCGGCTGTTGTATTTGGAGAAGGGCGCCAGAATTTTTGCTTTGCGCCTGTATCAAGAGATTTGCGGCTTAGAAGGCGGTCTGGATATATGTAAGGGAATTATGTCGATTACCGCTAAGCGTACTAATGGCGCCGGTTTTATGGATGAGGTCAGCTTAAGCGGTCTTAATCTTGATAAACTAAGAGATAAGCATATATTGTTAGTGGAAGATATTATTGACCAGGGAATTACTCTGCATACTGTAATTAAGCGGCTTGAAAATGTGGTGAGTAGTGTTAAGGTGTGTGTGTTAGTTAATAAAACTCAAGATAGAAAAAAAACAGTTAGGCTGGACTATGTAGGTTTTTGCGTTTCCGGCGGCTGGGCGCTTGGTTTGGGCATGGATATTGAAGAATACGGGCGCAACTTACCTTATATTGGCCTAGTTGATACGTAATTTGGGATTGTTTGGGCTAAGGTATTATAAAATCCCTACTTGGCTGTTATCTCCCAGCATAAAGCGGTAAGCCGAAGGGCGTAGTAAGGATCGGTTAATCTGTACATTTTTACCCACCAGGCTGTCTACTATCTTACTGCCAATTTGTATGATAGAGCTGTTTTCCAATATAATACTATGTTCCAATTCGCTATCTTTAATTGTCACCTCATAATTTATTGAGGTAAACGGACCTATACATGAGTTTATGATTTTAGCCCGCGCTCCGATTATCGCCGGTCCGCGAATCAGGCTGTTTATAATTTCCGCTCCCTGCTCAATTACCACGCGACCTTCGATTTTGGACTCGCTGTCTATAAAGCCGTCTACTCTGCGCTCTATTTTGTCTAAAATAATGCGGTTGGCCTCCAGCATATCCTCTAATTTTCCGGTATCCTTCCACCAGCCGTCAATAATATGTGAGCGTACTTTATAGTTGTGATCAACTAAATACTGAATTGCATCGGTAATTTCAAGCTCATTGCGCCAAGATGGTTTTATGGCTTTAGCCGCTTTGAATATATTATGATCAAACATATATACCCCGACTAAGGCAAAATTACTGATATGCGTTTTGGGCTTTTCAACTAGTTTTACAACTTTTCCGTCCTTTAATACCGCTACCCCGAATTGTTCGGGTTTGTCAACTTGCGCCAATAACAATTGTGCATTTGGTTTATATTTTTCAAACTCAGCTACAAATTCAGTGACTCCTGATGTTATTAAATTGTCCCCTAAATACATTACAAATGAGCTGTCTTTAATAAAATCCTCGGCAGTAAGCACAGCATGCGCTAATCCCAGCGGTTCATCCTGCTCAATATAGGTTACCTTTACTCCCCATTTTGAGCCATCGCCAACCGCCGCCATAATCTCTTTTTTGGTATCGCCCACAATAATACCGATTTCTTTGATACCGGCTTGAGCCAGCGACTCTATACCGTAGAATAAAATGGGTTTATTGGCAATAGGTACCAATTGTTTAGCGCTGGTATGTGTAAGCGGCCTAAGACGCGTTCCCCGTCCCCCGCTTAAAATAAGTCCCTTCATAAATGGCTCCATTATATTAAAATTAATTTCTGATTGAGCATATAAGTTTGTTGCTTACAACAAATTCACCTAATGGTTGGAGAGTTAAGCAATTGTTTTACGTAACCCCAAACTATTTTTCTACTAGGTGTCCCGAAACATATTTATGAATAATATTTGATATTAGTGTCTGATAAGGCAATGCCTTCTTCAATTGCTTTTTTTCGAATTATCTCAATATCTTTTTTAGAGATATGAATATTTACGCGCCTATCCGTCTTGAAAGTCACCTTAGCATATTGTTGATAGCGTTGGATTTCAGCCTTTGCTCCGGCAATAGATTCCCATTCACCTTGCTCAAAAGACTCAATTATATCCTTTTCCTGCGGACTTAATTCAGACTTTATTTTCTTCTCCCGCTTAGAGGCTGTGTCGCAATTACCTTTGTCCAATTTTTACGTCTACAGGCGGTAGAGATGCAAGGCTTGACGTACAACATACGGTGCAAATCCCACCCGAAAAGTAGTTGCGACACAGCCTCTAAGTATTTCTTGGCAGCCTTACGACTTGGAATAATGGTCTTTAAAAAAAGTTCTTCAGTCTTATTAGTTTAAAAGAAATTTGTACAATAATTTCTTGTTATTCAAAGAACCGCATGAAGTTTTTTCAAGAATAAAAAGAAAGCCTTTATTTTTGATGTTTGTTTAACATCAAGACATAAAAAATCATAATCAATTGAATTTACTATTTTATGTATCTGGCCTTTGTTTTTTGTATATTTTTGATCGGCTAATTTTAAAATATTATTAATAACTACTGAGGGATGATTATATTTTACTTCCGGATCATCATTAATAAGATCAATACCTATTTTTTCTTTAATATAGTCGGGTGTTAATTTCTTATTTATTTTTGAGAATATATTATAATCTGCTAAAAACCATGCCTCAATTTCCATAATAACCAAAATTACTGAAATTCTTTGGGAATTGTTGATTACTCGATTTATTGCGGTAATCATTTTTACTTTATTTTCTATCTTTTCAGGAAAGAAATCTCGGATGCCCCAAATTTCTTTATAGCCATGCTTATTTAACATATTATCGGCATTTTCTTTAATTACACTGACTCCTTTTTCGTCATTACCTACATCAACCAATAAAAAATAATATTAATGAATTCCTTGTTGCTCTATTTTATTTGCTATAATAATAAAAGTGTTTTGCCCTCTGGATGTTATTTTATCTATCTTTACATTGTGATAACCGCAATATTCGCAAATGATTTTTTCAAAGAATATTTGTTCGGTTTGTCCTTCTACAAAAATAGCTATTTTAGTCATTCCCAATATAATATTTTTAAATTAAAGAGTTTTCTTTATAAAAACTACTAGCAAAAAAATCAAAATTATTTAAACCTGTAAATTTAAACTCATCAAAGACTTTTTTATTGTTATAATAATTAATTGATTTTACAGTATGTTTGTTTCTGGTTAAAATATTCCAATAGCGTATGTCTATTGCATTCATTAAAAAACGATCATTTGTAGTTATTACTAACTGTATATTAGTCTGTCCTATTTTATTGATTAATAGCTTTGTCAAATTTGAAGAACGTTAGTAGTCCAAACCCTCACCTATATCATCTATTAGAATTGTGCATTTTTTATCAAGTGAAATGACATAATTTATGATTACAATAAGAGAAAATGCTCGAAACATTCCAGGGTACATACTTGTCTGCAACGTAGGGCAATTCAAATCTTTTTCTTGTATTACCAGACATAAGACATTAGGTGGAAATCCTGGTTCTAGGTTGCCAACATATACATTTTTAATTTCATAACCGATTAGATTAAAATCTTTTATAATTTCTTTTTTAATGTTTTTTTGTTCAAGGGCATCCCTTAAGATTAATGGAACGATATTTAGACTTAATGGGAAATTTTTGTCTTGAATTTGCTCTATATTGCCGACGATTGTAAGGTCATTAACACGCGCTCCACTAAAAGTAAAATGATGTAAATTTTCAGCCCATTCACTTAAATCATCTAAAAAAGGGTGTTCTTTTTGATCCCTTCTAACTTGAACAGTTAACTTATTTTCAGGGGGATGAAAATCCCTTAGTTTGTTTTCTTGAGAAAAATTAATACGTTTTTCTTTTTTGTTCCTAATTATTAATTTTTTTTCATTTAGTGAAAGTTCTTCTTCCTCTACATTATTATTGGAAATTTTTAGCTTGTAAATATATTTTTTGTTGTTTTTCTCAAATGTAATATCCCAATTTCCATCAGGTAATCTACTGAATTTACCAGTCATCGTTTTTGCTAAATTACCGATTATATTCAGTGTGCGGCTTTTACCCACAGCATTTTTACCAACCAATAAATTAATTTTACCTAAATGCAAGTCATTCAGTAACCATTCTTGCGGTGTTCCTATGTTTTCAGAATAACTAAGTTTGGATATGATCATTTTAAACTTCCTTGTAACATTTCTTCAGTCCTTCAACCTTACCTTAACTGCGGCGGCGTGGGCGTTTAGTCTTTCTAGGTTGGCGAGGCTTATAGCTGTCTCCCCGTGTTTTTTTAGGGCTTGCTTGTTATAATATACTACTGAGGTGCGTTTGATAAAATCGTATACGCCTAAAGGAGAGCTGAAGCGCGCACAGCCTGCCGTCGGCAATACATGGTTGGGGCCGGCCACATAATCGCCCAGCGCTTCAGGAGTATAGTGTCCTAAAAATACAGCGCCGGCATTTTTTACCTTATGCAATAATGCGACTGGATCGTCTATTGCCAATTCCAAGTGTTCAGGGGCGATTAAGTTGGCCAATTCAAATGCCATGTCCAAATCCGTAACCAAAATGATAGCCCCGTTATCGCCTATTGCCCGTTTGGCAATATCTCTGCGGTCCAAGGCTTTAAGCTGCTTATCTAAGGCTTGCTCCACCTGATAAGCTAATTGCCTGGATGCTGTAATAAGTATTGAGCGCGAAAGCTCGTCGTGTTCGGCTTGAGATAATAGGTCAGCCGCTATATAATCTGCCTTGGCGCTGTCATCCGCTATTATAAGTATTTCACTGGGACCGGCCAGCATATCTATGCCTACCAGTCCAAATAACTGCTTTTTGGCGACAGTAACGTAAATATTTCCAGGACCTACTATTTTATCCACTTTGGGAACAATTTGGGTTCCATGCGCCATAGCGGCTATAGCTTGGGCGCCGCCTGCCTTATATATATTCCCTACGCCGGTAATGTCTGCGGCTACCAAAATACTAGGGTCAATACTGCCGTCTTTGCGCGGTGGCGAGCATATTATTATTTCTTCCACTCCGGCTACTTTGGCCGGAATAACATTCATTAAAACCGAAGAGGGATAATTGGCCTTACCTCCCGGTACATAAACCCCCGCGCGCTGTATCGGACGTATCAATTGCCCCAGCATAATTCCGGGTTCCTCTGAGATAAACCATGATGAACGCTTCTGCTCACGGTGAAATGCCGTAATTCTCGATGCAGCCTCTCTTAAATGCTCTACCTGTTCTAAATCAATTTGTCTATATGCGTCGTCTATTTCTTCCTGACATACCTTCAAGGTTTCTAAAGATATTCTGGCTGCGTCCAATTCTTTTGCCAGTTCAATTAAAGCATCATCTCCGTCTTGCGCAACGCGTTTAATAATTTGGTTTACGGTATCATTGATTTCGGGGTTAATGATATTATCGGATTTTAATATCCTCTCTAATCTTTCTTTAAAATCAGGCTTTTTGGAGTTTAGTATTTTCATTTTAGCCTCTTAATCTCTGCTCCTAGTGACGCCAATTTTTGTTCTATAGACTCATAGCCTCGGTCTAAGTGGTATATTCTGGAAATTAGCGTTTCGCCTTCAGCTGCTAATCCGGCCAGCACTAAAGATGCGCTGGCGCGAAGGTCTGTGGCCATAACCGGCGCTCCGCTTAAACGCGATACTCCCTTTATCATAGCGGTATGTCCTTCTATTTTAATATCCGCTCCCATTCTGATTAATTCCAATACGTGCATAAATCTATTTTCAAATACCGTCTCTATTACCATGCTGGTACCTTGGGCAAGGGACATTAATGACATAAATTGAGCCTGCATATCAGTAGGGAAACTTGGATAAGGGGCTGTTTTTATATCTATAGCGCGCAAATCTTTTTCAGCCGATACGGTTATTTTATCGTTTTTTTCTTCAAATTCCACGCCGGCTTCACGCAGTTTATCCATTACAGTAGTTAAATGTTCAGGGCAACAATCATCAATCTGAATCTGGCTGCCGGTTACGGCGGCGGCAACCATAAAGGTACCGGCTTCTACGCGATCGGGCATAATACTGTATTTAGCGCCTGATAGGCCGTCTACTCCCTGTATGCGGATGCAGTCAGTGCCGGCGCCCTGTATTTTGGCGCCCATTTTATTTAATACGCAGGCCAAATCCAGGATTTCCGGTTCACAGGCTGTATTTTTAATAATTGTTTCGCCTTGTGCCAAACAGGCTGCCATCATTAAATTTTCAGTACCGGTTACTGTCGGTGTTTCTAATAATATATTGCATCCCTTAAGTTTATCAGCGCGTGCGTCAATATAACCATTATGCAATTCTATTTTAGCGCCTAATTTCCTCAACCCATTAAGATGCAAATTAACCGGACGCAATCCGATAGCGCAACCTCCGGGCAGCGATACTCTGGCTCTGCCGAATCTGGCCAGTAATGGCCCCAAAACGAGGATAGAAGCCCGCATAGTACGCACCAGATCGTATGCCGCTTCATAGCCGCAAACATGAGAGCTGTCCAATTTTACGCTGTTATTTTCAAGCAAATCTACTTTAGCGCCCAAATCGGAAAGCAGATGCAATACAGTAGTTACATCGCGTACATTCGGAATGTTTGAAAAACTGCATTCCCAGTGAGCAAGCAGGCTGGCGGTTAGAATCGGCAGAGCGGCATTTTTAGCTCCGCTGATTTTTACCTTACCGTTTAATTTTTTACCGCCGCAAATACGTATTTGATCCAATTAATTATCCTTATTTACTACCCTCCATAGGGCAATGCTGTTGACCTAAGAGACTAGGTTGTTTGTTTTTGTAGAAAATCTTTCTTAGCCTGTCATTCTGAGGCCGAAGGCCGAAGAATCTACTTGTATATGTAAACAGATTCTTCATTCCGCTTCGCTTCATTCAGAATGACAGCTACCTTAAGTTAACAGCATTGCCTCCATAGGGAGTTGTTAGCTTACAAAACAATCATGCTTTTTCCGCAAAACCCAGAATATATCCGTCAGGGTCCTTAATATAAAACTCCTTCATGCCATACCATTGTGCATTGAGTTTTTTTAATATCAGGGCTTTTGACGTAACATCGTTGTAAAAATTTTCTATATTTTCAACAACAATATATAGGGTCATTGTTGCGTTTATATCTTTCCCCTTAAATTCAGGGAATTCCTCATCCAGAGTCTTGTGGAACATAAATTCAACATTGCCACACTTAACCAGAGCATGGACAAGCCTCAGACCACCTTGAAAAGTTGTTATAATATCTCTGGAATCTTCAGGCGCTCCCATTATAAATTCAAACCCCAATATATTCCGATAGAATTCTACGGATTTATTGACATCTTTGACCATAAGATTTGGCGTTATATTCTTTAGCATAATTTTTACCTTATTTAACTCAAGTTGCTGCCTATAGGTTCATTTTGGGGAAAATTTGTTTTTACATAGTTGTCATTCTGAACGCAATGGAATGGAGTGAAGAATCTGCTTGGATATGCTGGTAGATTCTTCGCTTCGCGTCAGAATGACAAACTTAAAACCTATTATAGAAACATACGATCCCACAGGTTTATCACAGGCTGTATTATATCGCTTTTTTCGCTAATACAACCCTGGGCAGTCCGCTGTAATCCGGTATAATGCTAAACTTTTTCCATAAAGGATTGTCTTTGCCTATTGACATTATATGTTCAACCTGATCAATTCCGGTTTCCATAACCAAACAGCCGCCCGGGGTAAGCAAATTCAATGCGCCGTCTATAATACGTTCTTGCAGGCAAGCGCCCGTCTGCCCGCCGTCCAGCGCCGTAATCGGTTCAAAGCCTATCTCTGGCGCCAAAGTTTTTAATTGTGCTGTTGGTATATAAGGCGGGTTAGAAACGATAAAATCAACTTTACCGGTTAAACTAATTCCCCGAAAAGCATCAAATAAATCACCCTTATGAAAATTTATAATTTCGTCTACTTCATGCAACTCGGCATTGGCTTGCGCTGTTTTTATCGCCCATTCCGATATATCACTGCCTAATATTTTAACGTGCTTTAGTTCTGACGCCAAGCTAATAGCTATGTTACCACAACCCGTACATATATCCAAAATTATTTGTTGGTTTTTGCTTTTAGTGTTGTACAGGTCTATAATCTTTTGCACCAAAAGCTCAGTTTCCGGCCTGGGAATTAGCGTATATGGATTTACTTTAAAATCCAGCGACCAAAATTCCTTTTTACCTAAAATATAAGCTACAGGCTCGCGTTTTATGCGTCTTAAAATAAGTTTTTTAAAATCGGCTAATTCATATTTTTGCAAGGGCTGATCGAATCTTACATAAAGCTGGGTGCGTTCTGTTTTCAGCGTATGCGCCAGTAATAATTCTGCATCAAGTCTCGGGGTATTAATACCGTATTGCGTAAAATATTTGCTAGTCCATTTTATGGTATTTAAAATTGTCCATTTATCTTGCATTGTGTTGATTTAAAATAAGTTTTACAGCCTATTGCTGCTATGTTTGTAGATGCCGACTTTTAAGTCGGCCTGTTAGAATTGCAATGATGGGTTTAAAAACCTGCCTCTACGTATTTATGTTTCGGGGGCGGGACGCCCCGAAACATAAATTGTCACCCTGAACGGAGTGAAGGGTCTACCTGCGTATGCGAGCAGATTCTTCGGCCTGCGGCCTCAGAATGACAACATTTCAAGTGAACATTGTATTAGGCTACATGTTTTAGCGCCTCAGCCTGATAGTGGGTAATAAGCGGGCTTATTACCATATCCAGCTCTCCTTCAAGAATTAAAGTTAGTTTGTGCAATGTAAGTTTAATCCGGTGATCGCTTACCCTGCCTTGCGGAAAGTTATAGGTGCGGATACGTTCGCTGCGATCGCCTGAACCTACTTGTGACTTTCGTTTTTCTGAAATTTCCTTCATCTGTTCCTGTTGATATTTATCTAACAGACGGGCTTTTAAAATCTTTAAGGCTTTAGCCTTGTTTTTATGCTGGGATTTTTCATCCTGACACGTAACCACTAAGCCGGTAGGTTTGTGAGTGATTCTAACCGCTGAATCTGTCGTATTTACACTCTGTCCGCCGGGGCCTTGAGAACGGTATACATCAATTTTTAAGTCATTCGGGTCCATGTCAACCTCTACGTCTTCTGCTTCAGGCAAAACGGCCACTGTTACGGCTGAAGTATGAATACGGCCGGATGATTCCGTAACAGGCACCCTTTGCACGCGGTGAACCCCGCTTTCATATTTTAAGCGGCTGTATACCTGCTTACCCTCAATCAAGATAATAATTTCTTTTAGTCCGCCAACACCGGTAAGATGAGAACTCAATACCTCAATCCGCCATTTTTTAGATTCCGCATACTTGGAATACATACGAAAAAGATCGCTGACAAATAAAGCGGCTTCTTCCCCGCCGGTACCGGCTCTTATTTCCAATAAAATATTTTTATCGTCCAGAGGGTCTTTTGGCAAGAGCATTTTTTTCAATTTAATTATAAGCTCTTCCTGCTGGCTGTGTAAATCCGCTAATTCATCTTCAATTAATTCTTTTAATTCAGGTTCTTTATCCGCTTCGTGGAGCATTTGTTTTGTTTCTGCAATATTTTTATTTATTTTCTTATGTTCTTGATATTCTTTAACTAAATCAAACAATTCCGCATGCGCCTTAGTGTATTTTTGGTATTTTGTCCGGTCGGAGATTATTTCCGGTTTTACCAATAACTCGCTTATTTCATTATATTTTTTTTCTACCTCATCCAATTTTTTGAACATATCTTTTCACACCTCCTCCCTATATATTATTATTGACGGACTAAATTATATATTTATGAGTCTCCCACCCCAAAATATTCGGGATAGGTATATTTAGATTATGGTGTTTCGGGATGAGACATCCCGAAACATACAAATAGATCAAACATATAAATTATATTATTTTGTGCCTGCGGCGCCCTTTTCTATAAATTGCTTATATCTTTTTTGAAATCTTTCCACTCTGCCGCCGGTATCTACAAATTTTTGTTTACCTGTAAAAAACGGGTGGCATTGGGAGCAAATCTCAATATGCAGTTCCGGCAAGGTAGCTCTTGTTTCAATAATACTGCCGCAACTACAAATAATTTTGGATTCTACATAATTAGGATGAATACCTTTTTTCATTAAATTGTCCTTTCTTATTAATTTATGTTTATGTACAATTAACCCGCATATCTCATGAGACATAGCAATTATCAGCGGAAATGCCTATAATGTCAAGAAGGTAAGCATTGCTTCATATTAACTCCCGAATTATTCGGGTTAAACGTAAGATTAGGTTACTATACAATTAAATTAATATTTTATCAATTTTAAATTTTATTTATGTTTTAACGAGGGGTTGCCAACGTAGGTTGTAAATTCCAAGCTTTGTTCAAAATGACAACAAATTAACCCATTTTAAAAAAAACAGGGCGATACATCAGATGCAACTTGTTCTTTTGTAAGTGTATTTTTGGGGTGAGATATCCTTAACCCGAATAATTCGGGATTTAATCTTAAAGCAATGTTTACCGTCTTTAAATTATAGGCATTTTACGTTTCCAATCAAAAAGCTTAAAAACACAAATTGTACTTTCTTAAGTATTGGCTTATTATGAAAGTTTTATAAGCTGTTTTCGCAGATAATTGCTTTTGTATCATGAAATATGCGGGTTAACCGTTTCTATTCATGGATTCTAGGAAAACAGCATTGCTTTTTGTCTGCCCCAATTTATCCAAAAGCAGTTCCATTGCTTCTATTGGATTTAGCGGAGATAGTATTTTACGCAGAATCCAAGCCCGATTCATTTCAGTTTTGTCAAACAGTAATTCTTCCTTACGCGTTCCTGAGCGATTTAGATCAATTGCCGGGAAGATGCGTTTATCCGCTATGCGTCTGTCCAAGTGAAGCTCCATATTACCGGTGCCTTTAAACTCTTCAAATATAACATCATCCATTCGGCTGCCTGTATCAATCAAAGCAGTAGCCATAATAGTCAGGCTGCCGCCTTCCTCAACATTTCTGGCCGCCCCAAAAAAGCGTTTGGGTTTTTGCAGCGCATTGGAATCTAAGCCGCCTGATAAAACCTTTCCGCTGGGAGGACTTACGCTGTTATATGCTCTGGCCAAGCGTGTAATACTATCTAATAATATTACCACATCATGGTGATGTTCCACCAGCCGCTTAGCTTTATCCAGCACTATTTCAGCAACTTGTATATGTCTTTGCGCCGGTTCGTCGAAAGTGGAACTGACCACCTCTCCCTTTACAGAGCGCTGCATATCAGTAACTTCTTCAGGCCGTTCATCTATCAGCAATACTATCATTCTTACCTTGGGATGGTTTTTGGCGATACTATTGGCAATAGACTGTAACAGCATGGTTTTACCCGTTCGAGGAGAAGCTACGATCAGGCCTCGCTGTCCCATACCAATGGGGGTCAATAAGTCCATAACCCGCATATCAAGTCCCGAGGGACTTCTCTCTAATCTAATCCGCTGCTCAGGATATAAAGGAGTTAGATTGTCGAAAAGGATTTTGTCTTTGGCCGCTTCCGGATCTTCAAAATTTATAGCCTCAACTTTAAGCAGGGCAAAGTAGCGTTCATTTTCTTTAGGCGGACGTATCTGTCCGTATACCGTATCTCCTGTCTGCAAATCAAAACGCCTTATTTGTGAAGGAGATACGTATATGTCGTCAGGACCGGGCAGATAATTGTAATCCGGCGCCCGCAAGAATCCAAATCCGTCCGGCAGAGTCTCTAAGACCCCCTCGCTGAAGATTAGACCGTTTTTTTCTGTTTGAGCTTGAAGGATGCGGAACAAAAGGTCCTGTCTTCGCATACTACTGGTTCCTTCAACCCCAAGTTTCTTGGCTATACTACTTAATCCGGATATATTCTTCCGTTTAAGTTCGGCAATATTCATAAGTTTTGTTCACCCCTATTGACTAAAAATATTTAACAACGCTTTAAAAATTGATAAGCGACCGATTATTTTTAAATTTACGGTCTAGTAAAATGTCCCTAGCTGTCACGCTGAGCTTTCGGTAAGCTCAGGATAAACTCCGCCAAGGCTCTGATATCATATTAAAACCATTAGCCCGAATAATTCGGGAGTTAATTTGCGAGTTAGATTATTCACTTTGTTTATAGTACAGGAAATCCTGTTTTTATCCTTTTGTAGCCGCTTGTAGCCGCGGATTTTTAAACCCGCCCCATGGCCGATCTTAATGTATATATTTTATGCTGTCTGATTCTCAAAATCCGGCCATTTTGACAAGTGTCGAATTTTGAGAATCAGACAGCATAAGTCCGCACCGGCAGGTGCGCTATGATACTTAATTGCTTGATAACATTAGATGAGCAGTGTTTATGTGCTAATTGTGGCTATTAATATTGTTTCCCGTAAAATGGATTGTTGGGTTTCGCTTTGTTTAACCCGACCAACATTATAGTTTTTATGTGTTGTCTGGATTCTCAAATCCGGCAGTTTGACAAGACAGAATATTTTGGTTAGGTTTTTGCATCACGTAAGCTCTGCTTCCCCTATTTAATTGAAAAGGGATATGCTTGATATACCCTGTACCGGCATTATTAGCCTTTCCTGTTTAGATGCAAGAATCTAGCCATGGTTTGTTTTGGCGCTAATTAATAATATTAAAAGCGTAATATTTGTATACTGATTGTGGTTAATAATTTCTGATAGTTCTGATTGGGGCAATTTTAGTCTTATTAAGTCATGTTACGCAAGACGCCATTGTAGGGTGGATTAAGTGGTCTTATATAACAGGTTATCTTAAAAAAGTAAAGAACACCCAATAACCTAAAGATCACCCCGAATCCACCACTATTGCTCACCGCTAGGTGTGGTGGATGCGCAACTATTAAAAATGTAGGCTTAACATATTTTTTTAGTTTTATTTCCAATACAGGCTTGTTCCACCCTACATCAAAAAGTACGCTTTGCGTAACATGAGTTATTAATTATTGGTTGTTTTTATAAGAACAAAGCGCCCTTGGGACGGATATTGTGATTGCCGTTTTAACTTAGGGTCTAAGAAAAAATAACTTCCACATTTTTGCATCTAACCTTCTAAGCCATATTCAAACGATCTTCAAAAACAAAATTATCGAATTAGCGCTGCTAGTCCTCAAATTTTGTTTTAATCAGATCGTTTTGAATCTAACCCAAATCTTAGCGCTAAAAGGCACAACTTATTTTTCCTTAAGCCCTTAATCTAAAGCGAAATGGCTAATTATATTCTTCGCTTGGAACGATTTATACTAAGCTGCATTCAAAATATCACGGTAGTCGGGCTTGTCCCTTAAGCCCGACCTATTGAAGACTCTTAAGTCAGAGACGACTTAAGAGCGCCAAATCAATGTTCTTTTGATTGCAACTAAGGTTTGAATATTAACAGATTGTACATAACTAATTGATGTTGTTGAGCGAACTACACCTCTATGCCAAATTAATGCAGTAATTTAAACTAGTTATGGTTTTCATGATTGTATGGTTTCCTATACAGGAGCTTGGGAATTTGTCACGAAATAATTTGTACATTTATTTTGCTCATATTCAGGCGATCTAAAAATAAGTAAAATCATTGAATTAGCGCTAAAACGCACAACTTGTTTCGTATACAATTCCTAAGGGTTAAATTAACTGTCAGATTTTTTTGTTGGCGATATTTTGACTCAGTAAGAGTTCCTTGATTTAATATCAAATTATGTAATATAATAAGCTTTTAAGCTATCAAGGTAGTTAAAAAAACCAGTCAGACCCTTAGGAAATGGATTTGAATCCAATCGCTAGGTAAGCTACTGTGGGGAAAAAACGAAGTATCCAAAATAATAAGACATACAATAAGTTGATGGTGCCGAGAGCCGGAATCGAACCGGCACGAAGTTTAACTTCGAGGGATTTTAAGTCCCTTGCGTCTACCAATTCCGCCACCTCGGCGTATTATGGAGGCGGCACCCGGACTCGAACCGGGGAATAAAGGTTTTGCAGACCTCTGCCTTAGCCACTTGGCTATGCCGCCGACTGGAGCGGGAAACGGGATTTGAACCCGCGACCCTCGCCTTGGCAAGGCGATGCTCTACCGCTGAGCTATTCCCGCACAAATGCAACAATAGGATAGCAAAGGGTCAGGATATTGTCAAGTGAAATATTATCGTGTGTGGATTATGGCATAATGCTGCCCTCAATGCCATTAAGTTAAGCTTTATACTGTAATGAAAAGCTTTTTTTAGCCTGTCATTCTGAGGCTGGAAGCCGAAGAATCTGCTCGCATCTCGCATATGGAGGTAGATTCTTCACTTCACTCAGTTTCGTTTTAAATGACAATTTCCTTAACTTAATGGCATTGAAGGTTGCCGCCCCCCATATAACCTTACATGCAGTAACATATAGTTTATAGGTATAGCTAATAAATGTCAAATGAGATTAAAGCACATTGTTTGATTTATCTACGGAACCTTTTCTGTTTGGTTAAAAATTCCCTTAAGGGAATTAATACCTGCGTTAAATCGTCCACCGGATATTTAATTACATAGCCATATTCAGCTAGTTTTGTGACCAATTCCAGTAATGGCGGTAAATAAATACCGGCCTTGGTTAATGTTTGCGGCTCTGAAAACAACCTGTCCGCCGTTCCGCAAAAGGCTTGCCCGCCATTATCCAATAAAAGTAATTTTTGTACGTTCTCTTGTAATGGCTCAAGAGAGGAGCCGGTTATTATAATAGTTACCTTATCGTATAAATTGAGCTTTTGTATCCAATGCAATACAGATTGCCGCGCCCGCCAGTCAAGTCCGATAGTCGGCTCATCCAAAAGCAGTACCAACGGATTATTTATAAGTACGCATGCAATAGCCAGCCGGCGCTGTTGTCCGTGGGATAAGGTAAATGGCGAGCGGTTTTTTAACTTGTCATAGCAAAGCCCTACTTTTGCCAAAACCTTATCGCAACGCTCATCTATTTGGGATTGCGGCAAGCGGCGCTGTTTTAATACATAGCCTAAATCATCCGCTATGGTATATTGAAAGAATTGCTGCTCGGGATATTGAAATACCAAACCTATGTCTAACGCAGGGAAATTCTTTTTAGAAGCGGACAAACGTATCTTACCCTTTGTTGGGCGTATGAATCCTGCGAGTAATTTAAGTAAGGTTGTTTTACCGGCTCCGCTTGCCCCTAAAATCCCCCAAAAATCGCCATTTTCCACTTTAAAATTAATATCTTGTAATATTGGTTTACTTAAGTTCTCATCTTGTGCGCTATGATAAGATATATTGCAAATTTCAAGCGGCATGTAGATGAAAACCTTATGTTTCTGTAATAGGTTTTAAGTGTTTTTAAGCTGTCTATGGCTATGTTTCGGGATGTCTCACCCCGAAACGTAGAACTAATTGATTTTATTACCCCGTAGGGGAGAGGCTTGTCCTCAATGCCATTAAGTTAAGCGACTCATTTTTGAAAATATATTTGTTTGACTCATGTTACGAAAAAAAACATAACAACAACATTGTAGGGTGGATTAAGGGGTCTTATATAACGGGTTATCTTAAAAAAGTAAAGAACGTTAAATAACCTAAAGATTACCCCGAATCCACCACAATTGCAATTAGTTATAAGATAAGCATGGTGGAACTACAACTATCAAAAACGTAGGCTTAATATCTTTATTTTGGTAGGCTTATTTCCAATATGGGCTTGTTCCACCCTACATTTTTAATTTTCCTTAAAAATACTCAAAAGATGCGGTAGTAATTGCTTTTTGCGTGATAGTATGCCTTTTAACTCTGCGAGATGCGGCTCTAATATCGGATATCCCAATCGATTAGTCAAATTACTGGTTCCATCAAAAATCAACAGGCTCTTGGAGGTAGAAATATCGGTTACAAGTAAGGCTGCAAAATTATAGCCTCGTACGTGTTTTATTTCCTTTATTTTATCAATAAGCTTTATTTTAAGTTTTTCAAATTCACTAAAGCCGATTACTTCAATCTGCCCTACTCCCAAATTTATTTTATCCTGTTCGTACTCCTTGAAATCATTTATAATAATCTCCTCAAGACTGCGTCCGACAATACTCACTCCGGCGCTGAGCATTTTATTGGCATAATCGCTTAAGTTAAGTTTAGCTGTCCGGTTTAATTTATCCAGCATTTGCTTATCCACTGATGTTGCGGTGGGGGATTTAAGATTTAGCGTATCTGATATAATTCCAGATGCCAAAAGTCCGGCTGTTTTAGTATCCAGCTTGATATTTTGTTCAAAGAAAAAACCGGCGACCAGAGTGCAGGTACTGCCTACCGGCTGATTGATAAATAAAATGGGATGTATGGTTTGCAGATTGCCTAATCGGTGATGATCTATTACTTCTAAAATTTCCGCTTCTTCGATACCGTCTACCGCCTGAGATATTTCATTATGGTCCACCATAATCAATTTGGTTTTAGGAAAGCGCAACAGGTCTGCCATGGTAATTATTCCCATTAGTCTTTGCGTCTCATCCAAAACCGCAAGACCGCGGTTATATGATTTTAGAATCTTTAGGCGGGCATTCTCTAAGTGTTCATCCATATAAAGATAACCGTCATAGCGCTGGGCAATTTTATAAGCCGGCGTGCTTAATCTAACCAGTCCCACGGTAGTAGCCGTATCATATGGAGAGATGATAAGATTTACATTATATGTTTCGGCTAGTTGTTCTATTTGTTTATCAACGCATAATCCCCCGCTTACAATAAGCGCTCTTATTTTGCTTTTTATAGCCGCTTTCTGAATTTCCGTTCTGTCTCCGGTAATCAGCAGGCAGTTATGGGATTTTAAGGAACTCATAGTTTTTACAAAAGAGTCCTTTTCCATAGCTCCGACAAGGTATTCGCCCTCAAAGGTTTCATCTGTTTTATAGCCGTATAATAATTTTCCGCCGAGCGCCTTGTTAATATGCTCTATAGATGTAAAAATTTTTCTACAGGTTTTGGGATTGGCTTCTTTGCGAAATTCATGGGCTATATCAAACAGACTTACCATGCCGTGGTAATGATTCTCTTTGTTTATAAGCGGAATCATGCGCACATTTTTTTCTTCCATTATACGCAGTATTTCTTTTAATGAGGTTTTCTTCTGACAGGAAATCACTTTAGCAGTCATGGCCTGGTTTACCTTGGCAACCACATCCGGTAAAAATTTAGGTGCGCAAACTCCGAAAAAATCAAGTACAAATTCAGTTTGCAGGTTTATGCTGCCGGCTCTGGCGGGTAAAACCTTTTTACTGCCTTGGGCTTGTTTAAGGTGCGCGTAAGATATAGCCGCACATATAGAATCAGTATCGGGGTTTTTGTGCCCGATCACATAAATTGTTTCATCCATAATTTAATGAACCTTATGCAAAACAGTGTTGATTCAAGCTTGACATATTTGGTGTTTTGCAGTATCTTAGCTTAAATCAAGGAGGATAATCATGTTGTTTTCCAAGGGAAATTTAGTAGGCTTAGATATTGGCAGCAGCTGTGTAAAAGCAGTACAGCTCACATCTACCCACAAAGGCTTATCTCTTAGTACATTAGCTATAGAGAATATGCCGGCTATGGCTATGAGAGACGGTGAATTTTTTGATTGCGACTTAGTGGCCAGCGTTATTAGCCGAATTTATAAAAAACACCGTATAAAAAACAAAAATGTAGCGCTGGCTCTATCCGGTCCTTCTGTAAATATCAAAAAAATTTCCATACAGCATACTTCTGATGATGAACTAAACGAAAGGGTACGCTGGGAGGCTGATCAGTATTTATCTTTTGATGCAAATGATGCGTATGTAGATTTTCAAATTCTTCCCACTATGCCGGGCGCCAAAAAAATAGAATTACTGCTGGTCGCCGCTAAAAAAAATATGTAATGTCTTTGCTTGATATCATAAAACGGGCGGGATTAAAACCAGTCGTAGTTGATAGTAGCATATTGGCATTAGAAAATCAATATGAAACAAATTATAAGAAAGATAATCAGGAGATAGTCGCTCTTTTGGATATTGGCGCCAGCGTGGTAAATCTGTCTATACTAAAAGATGGTTCCACTATATTTGCCAGCTCGTTTTTCGGC
>JAJRXT010000027.1 GCA_024276125.1 bacterium | reverse complement strand
CCCGACGGTATTTAAGTGGTGTAAAATTAAAGAAACGCTCCACACTTATCAATATAACCGAATTCTTGGGGTGATTTAGGGAGAATTTTCTCCATAATTTCAATACATTTGTCCCTTTTTTCTCTTGGCGCTCCTTCTGAAGAGCTGCGCTTTAAACCTGACAGGCCGTCTTTGATGTACTGTTTCAGCCAGTCTCTTACGGTATGTAAATTACGACGCAGTTTTTTAGCAATCTTAACAGCCGAGAGCCCTTCTTGATTTAATAAAACCATAAAAGCTTTTTTAAGAATTCTCCGAAGAGGCTTGCCCCCGATATCGTTCTAATTCTTTTAGCTGCTCTTGTGTCAGCTTAATTCTAATCATCTGTTACCTCATTGTTATTACACATAATATCAGATGATTAGCAAAGAATCCATGATTGTTATAGTTAATTAAGCAACTATACTTAAAAACTCATTTTATCTCGTATTTTCCCAGCCCGAAAGTTGTTTGTCTTCCTATGTGCGTAAATTCGCCTAATTTAATTAGGGGCAGATACGGCGTTAAGTTGCCGCTTAGTTCTGCGCTTCCTAAAAAACCGTCTATGTTGGTATGGCTTTTACTTCTGTTTGACCAACGCTTAATTTCTTTCATAAGCGTATCATTACACAATATATTCACGTCTTTATCGCCGTTTTGGGCAAGTTGTATCCGCATTTGAGTTGCTTGTGTCATTAAGTCGTGAAATCGCGGATCATTAAAAGCCCAGGGGTTGCTGTGGAAATAACTCAAGCTCAATAAGCGCCAGTAAAGGCTGCTGATAAACTGCCCGAATCCGGTCAAAGGACGCGGTTTTTTTGATTTTTTTTTATCGATAAACCGAACCGGGGTTAAAAAATTAAGCTTTACCGATCCATTATATATTTGGCTGTCCTTTAAGGCTTCGTTCCATCCGAAAGAATCTGTGCGGTTACAATTTTCTCCCGGATAGATTAACCTGCCGGCGCATTCATCCCATACCTCCGTTAGTTCAAATTTTCCGCCGCTTTTTTTCAAACCTCCTTTAACAAAAGCCTTGTCAAGCCCTGTTTTCCCCATTTCAATAAAGGTGTTTATTAATTCCGGCAGGTATTTAATCCCCATTCTGATAAGAATCAGTTGCAGATTAATAACATAGCCGGGGTAAAAAACATTGTCTGGGTTTAAGGGAGGTTCGAGTAAAACAGGAGCGGGAATACCGGAGCCGCCTTTTAGGAATTTTGTGTTTTGGGGAAGCAAAGGGGTAAACAGGTATTGATACAGGCAATTACGGGCAAGCGCGCAATTTGGGGGGCATTGGTCAAGTTCAAGGGCACAGGTAAGTTTTTGCAGCCGCCAGCCGAAAACTCCCCGCAGTTTAGAGCCTTTATATTCCTGCAGGATTATTTTTTCAGTAACAACCAGCCGCAGTTTTATTTTAGCGATCTTGAGGTTTTGGATTAAACCGAAATTATCGTCAATGTATTTCATTTAATAATGCCCTAGCGGGCTGATGATCTCATTCTACAGTTATAACTTCAATGAGTTAAAAATCTGCCGACTAAAATCATCTAACATACAATAGCGCTTTATATTAAAGAAATCAAGCGTTTTTTACGCTTTTTCTCTGTACACGACAATTTTCTATTCACAGTGTCCCTCCTGCACTTGCATTGTCTGGGGGCATGATATATAGCAGGTATTTTTTGAATTGTTCATCCTCATAAAACAGCCTAAACACTGCTTCCCGAATAAAATCTAATCCGTGTCTAAACAGGCTTTTAGCAAGCCGTCCGTGTTTTTTGATTTTTATTGGTTCCACTTCTTCGTGCTGCCATTCTCCTGTTTTATGAGCCCAGCAAAAAGCGATGGACAGTAAAACCAATAACTTCTTTATTCGTTCTAAATTTGTAATATGTGTACCTTCAAAATTAAACCCTCGTCCCTTCAAACAGGAAAACAAGGTTTCAATTTCCCAGCGTTTGCCGTAGATTTCTATTGCTTGTTCTGGTGTTTTATCAGTACACACAATAAGAAGTTCACCAGTCTCCGTAAGTAATCCGGCCAAGTAAAGCTCACATCCCCAAACTTTCCGCCTGCCTTTTAATATACGTTTTTCATTGAGACTCAAACCGTAAAACAAACCGTTAATATCTACTTCCAATCCTTGAGCATTAGTTGTTATGGTATTGTTTTTAATTCGGATATAAAAAGGGATTCCTTCTTTGAGCAGCCAGGCAAACCATTTTTTACCGATAAATTCTCGATCTGCCAATAAGCCCGCAATGCGTTGTTTACCGAAATATCCTACAAACTTTTCCATCAATTCTATACGCTCATCCGTATTAGAATTACCTTTTTTATCAAGAAACCTCCAAAGTATCGGGATGGCAACTCCCTTGTATACAACCGCCAACATCAATACATTAATATTCTTTTTCCCCCACCGCCTTTTTTGTCCTGTCCAGGCTCAGAAAAAAGTTGATATTACCGAAAGAGAATAAGACAAAAATAAACTTTGCTATGTCTTTATATTCAATTTCAAAATTACTAAAAAACCGCTGAAGCCGCCTGTAACGTGAGGATTGTTTAGCTTTGCCTGCGAAAACACATGCTATAGCCGTTAAGTTTACTGTTCTAACGGCAAACAACCCTATCAACATTCCTACAAAACAATTCATTCTGGCCTTGTTCCAATGGAAATATTGGTGTAATATCTCTTTTAGCTCGTTTGTGTGTTCCATATAACCTCTTTAAATGTTTGGTTGCATTCAAAAAGGTCTAATTATACATGTCAACGAGCTATTTGTCTACTCTATATCTATTTTCGTCGTGTACAGAGGGAAATTATATACGTGTATCTGAGGGAACATAGGCATGTTCTGACAACTTATTTTTACTTAATCCCTAAAATAGCCGGTTAATTAAGCCTAACTAATTTTTGCTGGTATACTTAAAAAGAAAGTAAGCCATGATAATGTATTATAGTAACGTAAGTTAATCAATTATGTAGAATAATATAGGGATATGAATATGATTTTGTGTAAGCCTGTAAATAGCGTAAAACATCGAGCAAGACATCAACTAAATAAAATGAAGTATGCAAAATCTATGACTTTAGCAATCGGTTTATTACTGATATTTACTGCATGTGCGGCTAAACTTAACAATTTGTCGCCGGCCTATCTTAAATCCGGGCCGTTTGTGCAATCATATAATGATCCCTCCTCCGATATTACTGAATACAAAACCTTTTCTGTTTTTCCGATTTCATTAATAGAGAATGAAAACGACATAAAAGACGATGTAGTGGAAAGACAGATGTTGTTTGCACTACGAAATGCTTTTGAAGAGCTTGGCTATAAATTTGTGGAATTAGATGATTCGCCTGATTTTCTGGCTATGCTGGATGCTTCAGCCAAAGCATCAGAAACCTACTCTATACCTCACGTACCGGATATTCCCTATTGGATTCCGGGGCAGACTTCCAAACTTTATGGACGTATATCCGGTACATTCAATTATAATACATACGACAGTTACTCTTCATACGAATGGGGAAAATTTACCAGTTCCTCAAATTCTAAAAGCCCTCTTTCTGGAGAGATAGTAAAAGCGGATAATTATAGCGCATCAATTGTACAAACAGCTAAAAACAGTAGAAAATTTACCTATTATCCTACTATTATTGTACATGTTTTTGATGGTAAAAGCCTGCGAAATGTATGGGCGGGTACCGGTATTGGAGCATCTGACAATCCCGATATACGAGTATCCAGCCAGTTTGTATTAAAAAAAGTAGTACACAAATTCCCATATTGTCATTATTTTAGAGACAGTTTCTCTATGAATAATACCGGTCAGTTGGGACTAAATTGTTGGATATATACCAACAATGGAAATATATATTACCCGACAGTGGTGAAGCTGGAACCAAAGATGCCGGCAGAGCAAGCCGGCATTAAAACCGGTGATATGATTATCATTATAGATGGAATATCTACCATTGATAAACCTATGCCGGAAATATTAAAGTTATTAAGCGGGAGCGCCGGAAGTTCGGTTAATCTGTCTATATCAAGGGCAGACGAAGAGGTAATAAATCTTAGTTTGAAACGCTATCTACGGCCTGAATAATTATATACAAGTTATGTTTCGGGACGGGACACCTCAAAACATACAAGCAAACCTTTAAGGAAACCCTTTATTTAAAGTTTTGGGGAGGAGTTTTAAGAACACTTTTTTTCAAAAAAATGTTCCAAATGGCTTTGTCTTTTATATTAATAAATCAAAAATGATTTGACCTGAACAAAATCTATATGTTACACTTATGTGGGTTACATCTTACGTTATTTGTCTTTATTATAACCTTTTTTAAGCGAGGTAACAATGTACAAGTTGATTCAGAAGCTAAGAGCAGTTTTGTTATTCATTTTATTGCTGTTTATTGGTATTACAGGTAGAACGGCTTTTGCACAAACACAAGGACAAGAACCGCTTAAAAAAAGCGAAGAGGTTATTTTACTTGAAAAAGGCGGTGTGCTCTTACCGCAGGGAACATTGGTATTAGAACCGGCATTCCAATATACGCATATTTCTAAAAACCTTTTATCTCTCAGTGGGTTTACCCTGTTTGAGGCAATACATATCGGAACAATTAAAGTAGAAGATATTGATAAAGACATTATAATTGGTTCCTTGACCACACGTTACGGTCTTTTGGACTGGCTTGAAATATCCGTTAAGGCGCCTTGGCTTTATCGCAGAGAAAAATATAACTGGACAGATCATGGAGAGACACAGGAATACTATGTCTCAGATAATGACCTCGGAGATATAGAGGGCGCTATGTATGTACAATTGGTCAATTCAAATGATTCATGGCCTGATATTATTTTGAATATAAAAGGAAAATCTGATACTGGCAGCGACCCTTATGATCTGGACACAGAAGTGGTAAGCGGTCAAGCTCGCTTCAGCGAACTGCCTAGCGGTACAGGCCATTGGGGGCTAAGCGGCGGTTTCACCTTTGTTAAGGCCGTAGACCCGGCGGTGCTGTTTGCTACTATAGGTTATTATTATAATTTTGAAAGAAATATAAAGAATTACGGCGACATAAAACCTGGTGATAGTGCGGAATACGGATTTGGTTTTTCGTATGCACTAAACGAAAGACTCTCCAGCAGTGTTTCCTTTCAGCATAGGCTGACCTTTGAGACTGAGCAAAACGGTAAGGAAATACTTGGCTCAGATGTAAATGTAGCCTCCATCTACCTGGGCGGCAGCTATTCTCCTACCCAAAATGTATCTATAAATTTAAATGTAGGCGCCGGTCTGACTGAAGATTCTTCCGATTTGGATATCAATTTAAGCATCCCCATATATTTTTCCCTGCTGTAATTCCAGTAAGTCAGGAATTAATCCAACAAGCAGCAAGTAGGTTGGGTAGAGGCACGAAACCCAACAGGATTCGTTAGGTTGGGTTTCGTGCCTCTACCCAGCCTACTTGTTGCTACAGCGTTTTGTAAATAGTTCGGTTTATCTTTGCTGTCACCCTTGAACAAAGAGGCTGTGTCGCAACCCCTGAATTTTCACGATACAATTGTATTTATATGTTTACTTTACATTAACAATATGATATAATATTCTCCAATAGAAAGGAGTGATATTATGGCTTATCGAGACGGTATGCGAAAACAAATTACATTTTTACCATTATCTATTGAGCAATATGTCGGAGCGGATGACCCGGTCAAAAGCATATGACGTCTTTGTCAATGCCCTGGATTTTGCCGAATTGGGCATTACCATAAACTGCCATAAACAGGGCAATTGTGAATAAGCATAGTTGCATAAATAAGTATAATTTTCTTGCTTTTTTGCTAATCATCTGATATTATGTGTAATAACAAGGAGGTAACAGATGATTAGAGTTAAGCTGACACAAGAGCAGCTAAAAGAATTAGAACGATATCGGGG
>JAJRXT010000002.1 GCA_024276125.1 bacterium | reverse complement strand
GGCGGGGTAAAAAAGATTCCCAAGAATATATCGGAATTATCTGAATATGATCTTTTAGTATTAAATAATGTCTCCAGCAAACAGTTAAATCAAGTGCAAATGAATATGATAAGGGATTATGTAGCCGATATGGGCGGCGGATTTGTGATGATTGGGGGAGAGAAGAGCTTTAGCGCCGGCGAATATGCCAAAACTCCAATCGAGGAGGTTCTGCCGGTTAGTATGGGGCAAAATATTTCATACAAATTTAAGCAAATGCTGTTAATTGTGCTGATTGATGTATCATCCAGTATGAAGGGAGAAAAGATATCGCTTGCGCGTAAGGCGGCGGTTAAAGTGGTGCATCAGCTGCGCGATAATGACATGCTGGGTATAATTTTGTTTGATTCCAAGCATAAAACTCTGGTGGATTTAGGCGTGCTGCGTAACAGGCGCAAGCAGGTTTTAAGCCGTATAGACTCTATTGATACGGGTAAGGGCGGCACCAATATATATCCAGCCTTGAAAGAGGCTTATCAGATGTTAAAGATAAAGCGGGGGTTTGAAAAAATACCCAAGCAGATAAAGCATATAATTTTGCTTTCAGACGGTAAAACTTACGGGGGTAATTTTGACCAGTTGGCCGGTAATATATCGCATGCCAGTATGACGCTTTCCACTATAGCGATAGGTCCTGAGGCCGATGTTAATCTGCTGGCCAAGATATCTAAAAGGGGTAAGGGCTTGTTTCATCATCCAGACGATATAAGCAAGCTGCCTAAAGTTTTTATATCTGATATAGAAAGCGCTATATCCAAATCGCCATTTGTAGAAAAACCGTCGTATTCTAATATAGCGCCTAACAGCAAAATATTGAAAGGTTTTAAAAAAGAGGATATTCCTCCTTTGCGTGGGTATATGGTTACCAAAGCCAAGCCGGGAGCGCAAGTTGTGCTAAGTTCAGATACGCGCAAGATAGATGATCCGGTTTTGGCGTTGTGGCGTTATGGTTTGGGTATGTCTGTTGCTTATACGTCTGATATAGACGGGCGCTGGTCGTCAAAATGGATAGGCTGGAGTAGTTTCAGCCGATTTTGGTCGCAGATAATCCGTTTTGCTATGCGCAGAGAAAGCGAACGTTTTTTATTGGATATTTCCGCTAAGCGTAATAATAAAGGAGCCTTACTGGTAGTAAAGCCGCAATCGGCGCTTGCCAATATTGGAAATTTGGAAGCTGTTATTTGGAACAATTTTGGTATGCGTCAGCAGGTATCGCTTGTGCGTACTAGGCAGGGATTTTACGAGGCTCAATTTGATACGCCTGAATTTGGTTTATATATGGTTAGCGTAAAGGGTAAGCAGAATGATAAAACAGTAAATCTTAAGACCGCAGGGGTTATAATATCCCCGTTTTCTTTGGAGTATAAAAAATTAAGACCCAATGAGCGCCTGTTGAAGCAGTTGGCTGCTGTAACCGGAGGTGAATATAATCCCAAGCAGAACGATGTTTTCCTAACGCCGCCGCCGGAGGTTTATCAGCCTCAGGATATCTGGCAGGTATTACTTGTGCTGGCGATGTTGTTATTCGTGGGCGATGTAGCTATCAGGAGGCTGTGGTTGTAGATTAACGTGAGTATTGACATAAAAGTTGTTGATTTTGTTATGCTGTAGGGGTAGGTTTTAAACCTACCCCTACTTTCGGGCGGGGACAAGCCCCCTCTATATTTCGGGGCGTCTCACCCCGAAACATATGAGACATACACAGCATAGCATGGAAGAAAAAAGTTCATATTATTAAAATTTGGGGGACTAGCTCAGTTGGGAGAGCGCTGCCTTCGCAAGGCAGAGGTCAGGGGTTCAAATCCCCTGTCCTCCACCATTTTTTCTTAATGAATAATTCATGTTAGGCAAAAAAATCTAATAATAATGCAGGGTGGATTAAGGGGGCTTATATTACAGATATAGGTTATAAATTAAGAACGTCATGTTACGCAAACCCTGCTTTTAAATGTAGGGTGGGTCAAGCCCGTATCATGAAAGAGCCTATAATATATGCTTAAGCATACGTTATTTTAATAGTTGCGGACCCACCATATTTGTAGCATTGAATTCTTAAATTCGATGCCTCGTTAGCTGCCAGATTTGAGAATTCGGCAGCCACAAAGATTGCTCGCTGTTAGGTGTGGTGGATTCGGGGTAATCTTCTAATAAATTATTGTTTTTAATGTATAACGAATATCTGTTATATCAGACCCCTTAATCCACCCTACGGCAATGTTATTGTTTTTTTTGCGTAACATGAGTGAATAAGCTGCATTACATTACCTGCTGTTTCAGTTTTTGTATTGTGATTGTAATACCAAGTTGCATCTTGACAACATAAAGAAAAGGATAATGTATTCTTAATGCAATTTATTCATTAAGCGTATATATTTCCCATGGCTAATCTTTACCTAACTGAACAAGGAGCAACGTTACGCAAAACAGGCGATCGTTTGCTTGTAGAAAAAGATAATGACCTTATACTGGACGTGCAGTGTCATAAGATAGACACTATACTTATTTTTGGCAATGTACAATTTACTACGCAGGCCGTACACGAATTATTTGAGCATGGGATTGAACTAGCGTTACTTACTAAAAAGGGTAAGCTTGTTGGCCAATTAACGCCTGTTATGCCCAAAAATATTGAGTTACGCATAAAGCAGTATCAGCGTCAACAGGAATCTGATTTTGTATTATCTACTTCCAAAGCTATAATAAGCGGTAAATTTTGCAATTCTCTGGCACATATCAAACTCTTTAGTTATTATCATAAAAACTTGGATTTAAAAGCGGAAATAAGCAATATATCAGACAGATTAAAATCAATTGACGACTATAATACTTTAGAGATGTTACTTGGTTTAGAAGGCGGTATTGCCCGGGTTTATTTTAATGCTTTTTCTAAAATGATTTTATCAGATGGTTTTTGTTTTACTGCTCGTAAAAAACATCCGGCCACAGATCCGGTAAATGCCTTATTGTCTTTTGGATATACTCTTTTGTTTAACGAAATAAATTCATTGCTGGATGGTATTGGTTTTGATCCGTATATAGGCATTTATCACCAAATAAGGTATGGCCGTCCTTCTTTAGCTTGTGATTTAATTGAGGAATTCAGGGCGCCTGTAATTGACCGTTTTACTCTTTCTTTAATTAACAGCAAAACTATTAGCTCTGATGATTTTTACAAATCTTCTAAAACAGGCGGTATGTATTTAAGGCGTGAGGCCCTAAAGGTTTACTTAAAAAAGTACGAAAACAATATGCTGCGGGAATTTCAGCATCCGATTAACAATTCAAAACTAAATTTTCGTAAAGCCATTCGCAATCAAGTTCAACTTATGGCTAACTGTATAAAAACTGGTTTGATTTATAAGCCGTTAATTTTTGCCAGATAGGCGATATTGCAATGCGCTTCCTAATTACATATGATATTCCAGATACAAAAAGACGAAATAAAATAGCAAAAATATTACTTGATTTTGGCGATAGGATTCAGTATAGTGTATTTGAGGCTGATTTATCAGAAGATTTATATGAAAAAATGAAGCGGCGGTTAAATGTGCAATTGCTTGAAGATAAAGACAATCTTATAATTTACAGGCTTTGTAAAGATTGTAAGTCCAAAATAGAACAGCTTGGCAGTGGCCAAGTTCTTGAAGATAAAGACTTTTATATCATATAAAAAATTCTGTCCAAAATTAGATATATGCACCCAAAAAGCCATAGGGTCGAAGTTTTTGTAAACCACTGGTAAATATAGTAAAATGAAATCAAACATTGTTTCACAAAAGTTTAATCAGCGCCCCAAAAAGGGGGGGCGAAGTTTTCGGCCTGCAAACCCGCGCCAGCTAAGGCTCAAAAGCGCCTGCTGTAGAAATTAGAGACCTGACACAGAAGGGATTGAAACAGGAATAAAACAGATAAAATAATTAAATTACCTGGTGCTATGGGTGATTTACGTAGAAATTAGAGACCTGACACAGAAGGGATTGAAACTAGAACTTTACAGGATATTGGTTTAATTGAAAACTTGGGTAGAAATTAGAGACCTGACACAGAAGGGATTGAAACTTTCTGTTATTATTTCATCAATATACCCTGTCATTATAAGTAGAAATTAGAGACCTGACACAGAAGGGATTGAAACGCCTGTAAACGTATTGAGGTGTGTGTGCATAATCCTTGTAGAAATTAGAGACCTGACACAGAAGGGATTGAAACGATGGCGGCAACAACACCAGTGAGATTCAATTATTTAAAATCGGTAGAAATTAGAGACCTGACACAGAAGGGATTGAAACTGTGTAACGATTGGGTTAATCTCTTTGAGCCATTTATTAAGTAGAAATTAGAGACCTGACACAGAAGGGATTGAAACAAAATGCCTTCAGCAGGTTATCAAGCAAGAACAAAATTCTCGTAGAAATTAGAGACCTGACACAGAAGGGATTGAAACAAAAATACTATTATAACTGGTGGGTGTATCGCTAGTATGTGTAGAAATTAGAGACCTGACACAGAAGGGATTGAAACTTTGAATTCTTCGTTATATAGCCCTATATATTCGCTATGTTCGTAGAAATTAGAGACCTGACACAGAAGGGATTGAAACGGAATTTTGCAATGGTTGCAATTAAGATATCTAAACGGGCTAAGTAGAAATTAGAGACCTGACACAGAAGGGATTGAAACGATAAGGGTAAATTTGAAGAGGACTTTGGTCCGATGGCTGCGTAGAAATTAGAGACCTGACACAGAAGGGATTGAAACTTTTTTGCTAAACTTATCGGAAACACACAGGTTGAATTATATATGCGTAGAAATTAGAGACCTGACACAGAAGGGATTGAAACGGTTATGTGCGTATAGATTGTTACGGTACTCCGGCACAGCCGGGTAGAAATTAGAGACCTGACACAGAAGGGATTGAAACAACAGCCTGATATCTTGTTGTTGCCACTGACAGGATGTCAGTAGAAATTAGAGACCTGACACAGAAGGGATTGAAACTAATTGAGGTTCTGTCATATCATCTATGTTATTATAAGTAGAAATTAGAGACCTGACACAGAAGGGATTGAAACCCGGATGGCTGGAGCGGCCAGCTTGGGCTTGAATCTACGCCTGAAGTAGAAATTAGAGACCTGACACAGAAGGGATTGAAACAACAGCCTGATATCTTGTTGTTGCCACTGACAGGATGTCAGTAGAAATTAGAGACCTGACACAGAAGGGATTGAAACTTCAGATAATGCTGATTTCGTTTTCATATCTTGCTTTTATCAGCTTAAGTAGAAATTAGAGACCTGACACAGAAGGGATTGAAACTATGAGGGGAATAAGATAATACCATGATAGATAATAGATTACTTATGGTAGAAATTAGAGACCTGACACAGAAGGGATTGAAACCGTACCTAGGAGACAACCTAAAAGCAAGGCATAGTTTTTCTGCCCCTGTAGAAATTAGAGACCTGACACAGAAGGGATTGAAACAGGTTTGCTTCTCAACTGGGCTCGTTTTGCGGAAATAAGCTCTTTGTAGAAATTAGAGACCTGACACAGAAGGGATTGAAACTCAGTGTGCCCGTTTTCGTATCTGGATATGGTTTTTACGTCGTAGAAATTAGAGACCTGACACAGAAGGGATTGAAACTTTTGTTTAACATGGATATCACGTGGGATTCGTTCTTAAGGCAGTAGAAATTAGAGACCTGACACAGAAGGGATTGAAACGCGACATATATGTCCCATGGTCAATCATTAGAACATTAGGTTTCATGTAGAAATTAGAGACCTGACACAGAAGGGATTGAAACTTCTTTCTGTTTGCCCTTCTTTGACGTAGTAAGGGCAACCATGTAGAAATTAGAGACCTGACACAGAAGGGATTGAAACTTAAATAAGCGGCTCCGCCCTTAGTAAGCCCGCTTTGTCCGGTAGAAATTAGAGACCTGACACAGAAGGGATTGAAACAGCGAATCATTGGGATGGCCGAGTACAAAGTTCAATCTGTTGTAGAAATTAGAGACCTGACACAGAAGGGATTGAAACTTTCTCTAATTATTCTCATTCATATACCCCATTTTTTTTACGTAGAAATTAGAGACCTGACACAGAAGGGATTGAAACCGATATCCATTATTCACTCATGTTACGCAAAGTTATATATACTAATATGTTTCATGCTTAAAACATATAATGACAAATGCCAAAATAATACTAAAAAATAAAGCCGTGTGTGTAATTAGCGGATTTAAAAAAGAACTTCTCACACAAAGACGCACAAAGAATCAGTACTGTCCGGTTAGGTTTTTGCATATCGGAAAAATCAATAATTCCGGTAAGTTTCAAATAGATTGTTCCTTATTTCCCCTCTCCCCTTGGGGAGAGGATCAAGGTGAGGGGGCAGTTTTAACTGGTTTCTCCCCTCACTCTAACTCTCTCCCCAGAGGGGAGAGAGGACTAAAAAAGCATTTTACAGTTTATGCAAGAACCTAACCGGACACTGCTGACAAAGAATACAAATAAGGATAATAAAATTATTTCTTTACTTTGCGGCTTAGCGGCTTTGTATGATTGTTTTATACTTTGATGTTCGCTTGAGATTGATCATTCTTATGTGACATGTTAATTTCTTATTGCGTAAGGTGAGTTATTCAGATAGCATTCCGGCAACTAAAACAGGTAGAAATTAGAGACCTGACACAGAAGGGATTGAAACGACGTAGGGGCGGGTTTCAAACCCGCCCCTACAAGACAATAAAATCAATATAAATTAGAGACCTAACAATGCAAGTTACGCTGCAATGGAATACATAAAAGACAGCTTCGGCCTTATAAGCAACATAAAAATAGCTTCATTTACCTTAAGCCTAAAACCTACTGAACCCATAGCCCTGCCGAAATATAAAGGCTCTGCCTTTCGGGGCGTATTGGGCTGGCGGTTAAAGAAAATTATCTGCGTAAACCGTGATATTAACGATTGCGCCTCTTGTATGCTCTGCACAAAGTGCTTATTCAATTATCTGTTTTCTCCGCAACTGCCGGAAGGCGCACAGTTTTTAAAACATACCTCAAAAATACCGTCGCCCATTATCATAGAACCGCCGCTTACTACGCGGCGTAACTTCACATCGGATGATACTATTGACGTTAGCCTGATACTAATAGGCAAGGGAATAGAGTATCTGCCCTATTTGATATACGTATTTACAGAAATCGGTAAAAGCGGTATTGGGGCGGGACTTCACCCTAGGGGGGATAAAAGAAGAGGCGGCAGGTTTGAGGTACTGCAAGTTGCCGATAATATAGGCGGGGAAATTATATACAGTAATGCAGATAATATACTCTCAGACCGCTGCCAAATAATAGACTGGCAAAAGGCGGTTACACAAACTGCCGGCGCTGACAGCATCGTTAGTCTGGATTTCCTTACTCCTGTACGGATTAAGGAAACTAAAGGGGAAAAAAGGCGGTTAGCCAGACTTGAGGGATTTAGCCAAATTATAACCAACTTATACTGGCGGATGCTGCAACTGGCATACTTTCATTGTAACCCTTGGGACTGGGAAGATGAGCGTTTTTCCGAGTTAGCGGCCAAGGCAAGTAATCTGCGCAGGGAACTTAGCCAAATTAGCTGCATTGATATAACAGAAAATAAAACCTACTGGCAGGATTATGACCGCTGGTCTAACCGGCAGAAAACCAAAATGACTCTGGGCGGTTTTATGGGTAAAGCGTCTTTTTTCGGCGATATTGGCGCATACTTACCATTGCTTTATCTTGGTCAGTACACGCATCTAGGCAAGCAGACTATGTTCGGCCTGGGTAAGTATTTAATCAGTTGATAATATCAATAATTTGTGTTGTCGGATTCTAAAAATCCGGCAACTAGGCTTTGAGGTTAGATTTCTTAATCTGACCCCGCTAAAAATATTATAGCTAATTATGCGGCTATGCTTACTTGACTCCCTGCTCGCCTGATATAAATATTTTACCGATTATATTTTTATATTCATGCGGGATTGTCTGATTCTCTAGCGCTTTATCCATTTGCTGATAATCATTTAGCTTAAGGCCGCGCTCCACCTTATATTGCGGCCGCGTCTTATCTAAGGGAATATCCTTTTGCCTAATATCGCCCAAGTCCTCGGGTTTAATTGATAGATTAACAAATCCGGTCTCCAGTTTGATAACCTGTTGTCCATAAGCGGCGGATTTGCCGGACGCTGTTTCTTTTGGTTTTAATATTTTAATTTTTTTAAGTGTTTTTTTCGGCTCCGCCGTAGTTAATGCCGCCCGATCAATATTTATGCCTTCAGGTTGCGTGAAAGTTCCTGTTCTGCGCTCGGCTTTATAGTCAGTTACTTGCGTTTTGCTTTCCTTATGATAAATTTCTTTGATTAATTTTTTCTGGTTTTCAATTCGTTTAATTATTCTGGCCAAGGCCTCTTGCTGATACAATTCCTCCTCCATCGGATAGGCGTTATTTATCGTCTTTGAATCTGGAATTACATCTGATTGCTTGGCTACATTGGTTTTTTTGAACTTATTCTTACTGGAACGGGATGTTTTTGCCGACTTTTCAGACTGTTTGCTCATCTGTCCCCCTCCTTTATTACTTCGCATTTGTTTTTTGGAAGAATCATCTTTTTTATCTTGTTGTTCCAATTGAGCCTGTTGAGCCTCCAAGCGTTTAAGCGACTTATCCAGCCGGTCAACCGCCTTTTGACCTTTAATTTCCATAAATTTTTTCTTATCCGGTAATTGCCTGTCTTTAAGTTTATTCTTACGCTCATTTTTTTCTGTCTTAAAATCAGATAACTGATCTGACATACGCTTTTTATCACGCTGTTTGTCGCGTTTATTCAACCTGTCATTATCAGGCGTATCATTATCAGGCGGCAATTTATCCTGACTAAGGTCAGCCTCAGCCAGCAGACTGCCTAAATCATTTAAACGAGACGCCATTTTTTTTAATTGTTTAGGTTGTCGGCCTTCTGTCTTTTCGGTTAGCTCAAAGTTATTATCCAGACTGTCAGTTTTATCGGCTTGCTCCTGATTCAAATTTAATTCCCTCATCTGTCCGAACATTTTTATCAATTTAGCGGTCAATTTGTCCTTATTGAGCGTTTGCGTGTTATTATCTGTATTTTTACCGGCTGAAGTGTAAAGATTTTTCGAGTCATTATTTAGTTTGTCCAGTTTTTCTAAGGTATTATCTAATTCGGCCTTAGTCGCTTTGAAATCATCTAAATTATTGACAGAAATCATCTGTTTATTAAGCTGCCCCAATTTATCGGCTAAATCCTTAAAATCCAGTTTATCTTTAGACGCCGCCTCCTATCTTTCGCCGCCCCGCCGGGGCGGGGTGAATCTGCGGATAATCCTTTTATCTTATCAGCCAACATACTAACTTCATGGGACAATCTGGGGAGACGGTCAAGGTCATTGCCGTCAAGCAATTGCCGGCTTAATTGTTTTATATTTTTCGATTGCTGTCTAAGCTGCTTTTTTAAACTCTTAGCGGCTGCTTTTTTATCCGCTCTTGTTTTATTTTTGCTCTTATTTCTTTTATTCTTATCAGCATCGGTTGTTTCTTTTGCCAACTGCTTTAATTCCTTAGTTACAAAGTCAAGATCGGTTTTAGTCTGCGCAGGAATATCAATTTTAGCTGAGTTTAATTCGTCCATATTTTTACTAAGCTGCATCAATTGTTTGCCGATTTGTCCCATATTTTGTTTATCGGGGTTATCCCTTAAATCGTCTATTGTTTCTTTCAATTTATCTTCGTTTTCAGCAAGGCTCTGTTTAAGTTTTTGATTACCCTTTAGTTTGCCGGATTGAGCTTGGTTGTTTTTATTAGATGAGCGGTTCAACTTATCCAGTCTGTGAGAAATATCCATCAATTTCCACGCTTTATCTAAATTATTGTTATCGCTTTTAAGCGTAGTCTCCAACTGCAAGCTGATACTGGTAAGCTCCTGAGCCAAATCATCCTGCCTATCGGTGTTTTGTTTATCAGCCATGCGTTGTGACTGCATGCGCGACTTGCTCATCTGCGATAGGTCGCAGGATAGCTGATTCAGCATAGAATCCGCTTTTTGCAGGTTATCTTTTAGCCTGTGGGATGACGTCTGACGCGATAAATCAGCCAATCGGCTGTCTATCTGCGCTAGATCGCCGGTTAACTTATTCAGATCGCTCATATTATCGGCTTTCTGCATGTTTTTGGCTAGTTTTTTCAGCTTATCGGCTTGATCAGATAATTCACGCGCTTCGGTGCGCTTTAACTCGCCCGATTTAGCCTTATTATCCAATTGCTGAGATAGTTTATCCAAGTCGCGGCTCATGTTTTGCAGCTTACCGGTATCTATATTCATGCCGGCCAGCATTTGCCTATCCATCATACGCGAGGCGCTCATTTGATTAAGGTCGCCGGATAGCTGATTCAGCATAGAATCCGCTTTTTGTAAGTTATCTTTTAGCCTGCGGGATGATGTCTGTTGCGCAAGGTCTGTTAACTGCTTATCAATCTGCGCTAGATCGCCGGTTAACTTATTTAGATCGCTCATATTATCTGCGCGTTGCATATTTTTGGCCAGTTGCGCCAATTTATCGGCTTGATCCGATAATTCACGCGCTTCGGTGCGCTTTAGTTCGCCCGATTTAGACTTATTATCCAATTGCTGAGATAATTCATCCAAATCGCGGCTCATGTTTTGCAATTTACCGGTATCTATATTCATACCGGCCAGCATTTGCCTGTCCATCATACGCGAGGCGCTCATTTGATTAAGGTCGCCGGATAGCTGATTCAGCATAGAATCCGCTTTTTGCAGGTTATCCTTTAGCCTGCGGGATGATGTCTGTTGCGCAAGGTCTGCTAACTGCTTATCAATTTGCGCTAGATCGCCGGTTAACTTATTCAGATCGGACATATTATCCGCTTTTTGCATGTTTTTGGCCAGTTGCGCCAATTTATCGGCTTGATCAGATAATTCACGCGCTTCGGTGCGCTTTAGTTCGCCGGATTTAGACTTATTATCCAATTGCTGAGATAATTCATCCAAGTCGCGGCTCATGTTTTGCAGCTTACCGGTATCTATATTCATGCCGGCCAGCATTTGCCTGTCCATCATACGCGAGGCGCTCATTTGATTAAGGTCGCCGGATAGCTGATTCAGCATAGAATCCGCTTTTTGTAAGTTATCTTTTAGCCTGCGGGATGATGTCTGACGCGATAAATCAGCCAATCGGCTGTTAATCTGCGCTAGATCGCCGGTTAACTTATTTAGATCGGACATATTATCGGCTCGCTGCATATCTTTAGCCAGTTGCGCTAATTTATCGGCTTGATCCGATAATTCACGCGCTTCGGTGCGCTTTAGTTCGCCCGATTTAGACTTATTATCCAATTGCTGAGATAGTTTATCCAAGCCGCGGCTCATGTTTTGCAATTTACCGGTATCTATATTCATGCCGGCCAGCATTTGCCTGTCCATCATACGCGAGGCACTCATTTGATTAAGGTCGCCGGATAGCTGATTCAGCATAGAATCCGCTTTTTGTAAGTTATCTTTTAGCCTGCGGGATGAGGTCTGTTGCGCAAGGTCTGTTAACTGCTTATCAATCTGCGCTAGATCGCCGGTTAACTTATTTAGATCGGACATATTATCCGCTTTTTGCATGTTTTTGGCTAATTGCGCCAATTTATCGGCTTGCTCCGATAATTCACGCGCTTCGGTGCGCTTTAGTTCGCCCGATTTAGACTTATTATCCAATTGCTGAGATAATTCATCCAAGTCGCGGCTCATGTTTTGCAGCTTACCGGTATCTATATTCATGCCGGCCAGCATTTGCCTATCCATCATGCGCGAGGCGCTCATTTGATTAAGGTCGCCG
>JAJRXT010000026.1 GCA_024276125.1 bacterium | reverse complement strand
GCGGGTTTCAAACCCGCCCCTACAGCAAGAGGGGATATGTCACTCTTCTACAAAAATTTTACGTCAATCAAATCTATACAAAACACCAACTAGCTGATATATAAAAACATTTTAATTTTTCTTATGTCGAACTCAGGTTAATTTGGGGCAGAGATGATTTTCCGACACAATGGCATACCATAATGGAGTGAAATAATAAAAGTAATCATGACTATCATAATAGGTACCATCATAGGCGTGTAAAAGAGCAAAAATGATTCTGTTGAGCAATGATTCGCTTGACGGCTGATTGTATAGATATTTTATTGCAGAAAACGGAACACCTCGTTCTTGAGTGTCAAGAATTAAGAAGGCTTGTTCTGTAGATTTTATCGGCATATTTTCAAATTCACACATGATTTATCCACCCATTAAATTATTTTAAATGAAAAAATATAGTAACACTAAACATTAGTTCTGTCCATTTTGAATTATATGATTTGTCTTATGTGTTGTAAAAATTATCAAATACTTACAGCCTAACAGGTGTCAGATTTAAGAATCTGACACCACCAATATAATGTTATCAAGTTTGATTGCATCAGGGCAAGTGCATATGTTAGAATTGTACTGATAACATAGCTCATCGAAAAACTTTAAACAAACACAAAGAGGCGTTTATATTATGTTAGATCCTAATCGTCTTACGGAAAATGCGCGTAATGCTATAGGCGACGCGCAAAATATTGCCTTAGAGCATCATAACCAGTTTGTTGATACCGAGCATCTGTTTTTGGCGCTTATGCGGCAGTCAGAGGGGTTGATTCCCAATATAATTGAAAAAATGGGAGTATCCGCCGCCGATGTACAGAGTGAACTAAATCAAGCCGTAGAGCGTATTCCTAAAGTAACCGGAACAGGCGCTCAATCGGCGCAGGTCTATATTACCAGCCGCTTAAACCGTCAGCTAATACAGGCCGAAAAAGAAGCCAAAAATTAAAGGATGAATACATAAGCGTAGAGCATTTTGTTTTAGCCGTATTATCAGATGAGTCTGATCCTGTCTGCAAAATTCTTATACAGCTTGGTATAACTCGCAATAGCTTTTTACAGGCGCTGTCACAAGTACGCGGAGCGCAAAGGATTACCTCGCCCAATCCTGAGGCTACTTATGAGGCATTAAAGCGTTATGGACGTGATCTAACCACTGAGGCCGAAAAGGGCAAGCTTGATCCGGTAATCGGGCGCGATGAGGAAATAAGGCGCGTAATACAAGTTTTATCGCGCCGTACCAAAAACAATCCAGTGCTGATCGGCGAGCCCGGAGTGGGTAAGACCGCTATTGTAGAGGGCTTAGCGCAGCGTATTATCCGCGGCGATGTGCCCGAGGGGCTAAAGAATAAACGTATTAATGCGCTTGATATGGGGGCGCTGGTGGCCGGCGCTAAATTTAGGGGCGAATTTGAAGAGCGCCTAAAAGCCGTTTTAAAAGAGGTGCAGGAATCAGCCGGCGCTGTAATTATGTTTATAGACGAGTTACATAATGTGGTCGGCGCCGGACGCACTGAGGGTTCCATGGATGCCTCCAATATGCTGAAGCCGATGTTAGCCCGCGGCGAGCTGCATTGTATCGGGGCTACTACCTTAGCCGAATACCGAAAGTATATAGAAAAGGATGCCGCCTTAGAGCGCCGTTTTCAGACCGTGCTGGTTAATCAGCCTACAGTAGAAGATACCATTTCCATTCTGCGCGGTATAAAAGAACGTTATGAAGTACACCATAAAGTCCGCATTAAAGATGCCGCATTAATATCGGCGGCTACTCTTTCGCACCGTTATATATCAGACCGTTTTCTGCCGGATAAAGCCATAGATTTAATGGATGAGGCTGGCTCCAGACTGCGTACTGAGATCGATAGTATGCCGGCTCAATTAGATGAGATGACCCGTCGGGTTATGCAGCTTGATATTGAACGACAAGCCCTAAAAAAGGAAAAGGATGCGCAATCTAAAGAGCGCTTAAAAAAAATAGAAAAAGAACGCGCTAATTTAAAAAACAAAGCAGACAGCCTGCAAGCTCAATGGCAAGTTGAAAAAGAGGGTATAAGCCGCTTGAGTAAATTAAAAGAAGATATTGAAAAAGTGCGCTATCAAATAGAACAGGCGCAACGCCAGGGTGATTTAAACAAAGCCGCTGAATTGCAGTACGGGCGCCTGCCTCAGATGCAAAGGGAACTCGTTTCCCTAGAAGAAAAAATAAAGGAGCGGGAAGGTCATAAGCGTCTGTTAAAAGAAGAGGTGGACGAGGAAGATATAGCTCATATTGTAAGCCGCTGGACGGGTATTCCGGTGACTAAGCTTATGCAGGGGGAAAAAGATAAGTTGCTGAATTTGGAAGAGCATCTGCATAAACGGGTTATCGGGCAAGATGAGGCGGTTAGCGCTGTTAGCGATGCGGTAATCCGCTCTCGTTCCGGTTTAAAAGACCCCAATAAGCCGATTGGCAGTTTTATTTTTATGGGGCCTACCGGCGTGGGTAAGACTGAGCTTGCCCGTACATTAGCTGAATTTTTGTTTGATGATGAACAAAATATGATTACCATTGATATGTCTGAATATATGGAAAGGCATACTGTAGCGCGTTTAATCGGAGCGCCTCCCGGGTATATCGGCTATGAAGAG
>JAJRXT010000149.1 GCA_024276125.1 bacterium | reverse complement strand
GCGCAAAGACAAAAAAACCGGGGTAGCAAGGATCACATCCCCCAGTTTATCATTACGAATAACTAAGATTCTATTTGTTTTTGGCATTGCTCTTAGCGGTTACATTCGCCAGTTCCCACAATTTTGCGTACTTTACAAATACATGAAAAGAAGATAATGTACAAATTATTAAGCCCGGGACCCCGTCTAAAAATCCCTGTTTAATAATATATAATTTAAAAAAAGTAAGCGGCGCGCGTAAGAATAAATCAAACCATTTTGCTTTCTTACCCTTTTTACAACGCTGTACCGCTGCTATACCAGTATAGCGGTTAATTGTATCCAAGTGGCTGGATATGCCGTCTGTAAAGGAATAATGGTATATATTTCCGTCAAGTCTGGATGTTTTACCCTTACAAACAACGCTGTCATGGGGGTCCTCGCCAGCCCAGTATCCGCGGCGGCGGTTAAACAGCCGCAATTTAAAGTCAGGATACCAGCCGCAATGCCTGATCCATCTGCCTAAATAAGATGTTTGCCGCGGAATATAAAAACCGGATTGTTTTATCTTCCCGCTTGACATTATATCGCGGATTTCAACCGTTAATTTGGGCGAGGCCACCTCGTCGGCATCTAAGCTGAAGACCCAATCATTTATAGCTTGACTGATGGCAAAATTTTTCTGGTTAATATGTCCCTGCCACCTGCGCTGTATAACGCTTGCTCCAAACATCTGGCAGATATTTACCGTATTATCATTACTATAGGCATCCACTACTATAATTTCATCCGCCCAGCGCACGCTTTTTAGGCATTGGGAAATTCTATCCTCTTCATTATGGGCAATAATTACTGCTGAAACTTTTGGCATTTATACTACCTCTGCTAAGGAATTGTCACTAAATAAGTTGTATGTTTTAGCGCTAAGATTTTGCTTTTATCAGAACGCCTGAAGATGAGCAAAAGATTAGATGCAAAAATGTACAACTTATTTAGTGACAGTTCCTAAAATACGCTTTAATCTATGCTCAAAGGTATATTCCCTATATGCCCGTTTTTGGGCGTTAAGGGCTATTTCCTCCCGCTTATTTTTATTTTCAATATAATAAGCTGCCCTTTCGGCTGCATCATTTTGGTTATTATAACATGCAATTTCTTTGCCGATTGTAAATACTTCCTCCAGCCCTTTTGTCTTATCACATAACTTAAAAGCCCCGCAGGCAGCGATTTCATAAACCTTCATATTAGCCCTTAAACCATTATATCTCATAACCGGCGGGTGAATATTTATAACTATTTTAGCCGCAGAATATGCTTTTACCATATCAGCTTGATATATTGCTCGTCCCATATAATGCCTATACAGCTTACCCCCAATTAACGGACGATACCAATGAGGCCCCCAGAATTTAAGCTTAAAATCGGAAAGTTTTTTTAGTATGCGAAAACGCTCCAGATAACAAGTGCCCACAAAACAAATATCAGCCTCATAATAGCTGCGTTCTTTTTCGGTGAGTTTGACCCGCTTGTGTACCTCAGGGTCGCAGCCGAATCCCAGCCAATATACCTTTTTTATGCCCAATCTTTTATAACGCTCTATTGTATCCGCCCCGCTGGTAAATATTATATCATAGGCTGCGGCATTATGTTTGGATATCAGTCTAAATAAATGTGGATCATCAGGAAACCAGTTTATAGCAACAGACTTAGTCTGTTGTTTTATATATTTTATGCTCTCAGGCAGCACACTCTCGCCCTTAATTACTAGAATAACATCAGGGCGAAAGTCAAGCGCTTGTTTAACCAGCAACCTATTACCGGACGGCAATCCCCTAAGTAAAAGCGGATATATCCAATGATTACTTATTAGCGGCCAATGACCGAGGATATTGGGCGGGTTCTTACGGTAATCATATGCCAAGACATCATGCCCCATCCTGCGCAGGTATTTTAGCACAAAAGAGCCATTATGATAATCCGCAGAACACGGCGCAATAAGTAGTATTTTCATTAAGATACCAGCTTGCTAAAAATCTGATCATACTGTTTTATGTTTGTCATTCTGAATGAAACGAAGCGGAGTGAAGAATCTACTTGCATATGCTGGCAGATTCTTCGCTTTGCTTCAGAATGACAAACATAAAGGCAGATTCTTCGCTTCAGAATGACAAAAGAAGGAAATAACTAACGTGAGTTCGACATAAAAGTTCTTGATTTTGTTATCTTGTAGGGGCGGGTTT
>JAJRXT010000148.1 GCA_024276125.1 bacterium | reverse complement strand
TGAGATGGTGATGCCTGGTGATAATGTGAGCTTAGAGGGCGAGTTGATTACCCCGATAGCCATGGAAAAGGAATTGCGCTTTGCTATAAGAGAAGGCGGTCGTACCGTCGGCGCAGGCGTAATAAGTGAAGTTATTGAATAGTGATATATCGGTATAAATAAAAGTTGTATGGACATGTATATATGTTCATAGTATAGGAAATTCAATCTTTTCTTTTGTAGCGCGGGTTTTTAAACCCGCCCCATGGCCGAGTCTTTTGGTTGGCGGCTACAGGGAATAGTCCGCACCGCAAGGTGCGATATGTTGTGAATTTGGACAAAATAGTGTCGGAGCGCTTTATGTGTATGTTTTTTTGGGTGTTTTATCCCTAAGCATAAGGTTGATTTAATAATAAATTGATTTTCAGCAGCTATATTTTCGGTATTCTAGGAGAGTTTTTGGAGCCTCTTGCAAAAGTTTCCAAAACGTCTTCCCACAGTGATTTTAAGCTGGAATCTAAATTAGATTCTCTTTTAAAGACATTCGGGAATGACAGGTAGCTTTGCAAGAGTTTGTTTGCTTAAGGGTCATTATTGGTCTGGCTTTTAGGGATGATTCTGGTTGCCGTATTTTTTTAAAGCAATTTATTATCATTTGGGTTTAAATAGTAGGAAGACTATGAGAAATATAATAACACTTGCTTGTAATGAATGTAAGCGTAGAAATTATAGCGCTACCAAGAATAAACGTAAGCATTCCAGTAGGGTGGAATTCAAAAAATACTGCCGATTCTGTCAGATTCATACCAGTCATCGGGAGACAAAATAAAAGCAGAATATGTCTATGTTCTTAGGCCAGTAGCTCCAATTGGTAGAGCTCCGGTCTCCAAAACCGGCTGTTGGGGGTTCGAATCCCTCCTGGCCTGCCATTTTTATTATTTTGTTTTTATTTAATGTTTAAGCTAATATCTGCTGGTTTTAGTTTGTCTTTGCTATTGTATGAATACAAGCCGAAAGGTTTAGCAGTGTATAAGGAAAAGGAAATAGTCGGTGCAGAAAATAACTAAATTTTTTAAAGAGATACGCGGCGAATTAAAGCGGGTGACTTGGCCTGATCGTAAGCAAGTAATTAATTCTACTGTTGTAGTGTTGGTTACTGTATTGATATCGGCTACTTTTTTATATATTGTGGATATTGGTTTGCAGCAATTGCTTAGTTTGTTATTGTAATGGGTTGTCTGGTATAAAACATATTGATGGCTTTATGAAAAGTCTTAAAATCACTCATTCTTGTTATTTCCGTATAAACGGGAATCTAGTATTTTAAATAATGGTTTAGATTATGCAAAAGCAGTGGTATATTATTCATACTTATTCTGGATATGAAGAAAAAGTAAAGGTGAATTTAGAACAGCGTATTGTGTCTTTGGGTATGGATGAAATGGTCGGTCAAATCATTATTCCTACCGGAAGTGTCGTGGAATTTAAAAAAGGAAAACGGCATATAACATCTAATAAATTTTATCCGGGTTATTTGCTTATTGAAATGGTATTAACGGATGATTCCTGGCATTTGGTAAAAGATACTCCTCGGGTTACCGGTTTTATAGGCACTGGTTCAAAGCCTACTCCTGTTTCCCCGGCTGAAGTAAAAGAGATACTTAATCAGATGAAGGAGGGCGGAGAAAAACCCAAGCCGAAGGTATCTTTTGAAAATGGCGAGACCGTTAAAATCATGGATGGGCCTTTTAACGGTTTTAACGGTGTGGTTGACGATGTGAATCATGAACGAGGCAGGTTGCGGGTGATGGTGAGTATTTTTGGACGTTCTACTCCTGTTGAACTGGATTTCCTGCAAGTGGGCAAAGCTTAACCCGATAATTTGAATTCAGCGCACCTTGCGGCGCTGAACTATCTCCTTGTAGCCGCCGACCTTTAGGTCGGCCATGAAGCGGGTTTAAAAATCTGCGGCTGCAAAGAAAAAAAATGGATTTTATATACTATTAAAATAATAAATTAAGGTTAAAAAAAACCTTAAAATATATATTCTAGTCATTCTGAGTGAAAATTCAGAATTCAGTGTTTTTGTATATTGTTTTATAAATAAGTAGAGCTATAATTTGTTGTCAGATTTATCGCTTTGTTTAAGAATGATAGGATAATGTAGAAATAAACCCAAAGACCCACAAAATGGTGTGTCAGGGGGATAATTTGTATAGCAGATGTGTTCTGTTTGATTGATTATTGTAGTTAATAAAAGGAAAAAACTATGGCCAAGCAAGTAAAAGCCATGATTAAACTTCAGGTACCGGCGGGTCAGGCGAATCCTTCTCCTCCGGTAGGTCCCGCTCTAGGGCAGCACGGACTTAATATTATGGAATTTTGTAGAACCTTTAATGAAAGAACCAAGGGTCAGGAAGGTATGATCATTCCAGTGGTGATTACCGCCTATGTTGACCGCAGTTTTACGTTTGTTACCAAAACGCCGCCGGCAGCGGTGTTGTTGAAAAAAACAGCGGGTATAGCCAAGGGTTCGGGTACTCCGAACAAGGAAAAAGTAGCTAAGGTCAATCGTGCCCAGGTGACGGAAATTGCTCAGATGAAAATGCCGGATTTAAATGCCGTGGATTTGGACGGGGCTATAAAAATTATTGAAGGAACTGCAAGAAGCATGGGCATTGAAATAAGCGATTAAGCGCGCCGCATTATTTCATAAATATATTTACTAAAGGATTCCCCGCTTTTGTCTGTCAACGGTTGTGTAGCTAAAGGCGGCAGGGGATATAATGGCGTTATAAATTAATACAAAAGTTGCAGGAACATGTCTATGTTCCGGCGCAATTATGTTAGTTCCTTCGTTTTGTTCTAAGGTGAGAACTTACGGCGGGTTAAGGTTGATGTGACACTAGATTGATTTTCGAAGAATTAATCAAGATAAAGCGGTGTACTAGCAACAGATTAATTATCCAATTATTTTAGGATAAGTAAGGGGAGTACATGAAGCACAGCAAAAAATATAAACAGGTAAAAGAAAAATTGAGCGAATCAGCTGATTATAGTCTTAGGGAAGCCTTGGAGCTAATTAAAAATTCGGCTTTTGCTAAATTTGATGAGACGGTGGAAGCGGCTGTAAAATTAGGGGTTGATCCTAGGCATGCGGATCAGATGGTTCGTGGAACAGTTGTACTGCCGCATGGACTTGGCCGGCAGGTTAAGGTTTTGGTTTTTGCTATGGGCGAGAAAGAGAAGGAAGCGCAAGAGGCCGGCGCTGATTATGTGGGACTTGGCGATTTAATCGAGAAAATAACCGGCGGCTGGTATGGTTTTGATGTGGCGATTGCTACTCCAGATGTAATGGCCAAAGTTGGGAGGATGGGGCGCTTGTTGGGCCCGCGCGGTTTGATGCCGAATCCCAAAACAGGTACGGTTACTTTTGATGTGGCGCGAACCATTAAAGAATTTAAAGCGGGTAAAATTGAATTTAGGGTGGACAAGGCGGGTATTCTGCATGTGCCTATTGGGAAGGTTTCTTTTACTGTGGACAAATTATTGGAAAACGCTGTAACTTTTTTGGACGCTGTGATGAGAAATAAACCCTCAGCCGCTAAGGGTCAGTATATTAGGGGGGTATCTCTTTCTTCTACTATTGGGCCTGGGGTGAAAGCTGACTTGACGGATATTCGTAAAGCTCTTAGGATGTAGCCCGCATTACTTATAAATTTTGGCAAAATTGCGCCTGACCCGTTATAAAATAATGTAGTAAACCAATATTCCAAAAGCAGTTAATCTGAAGCTGATGACGCATTTATTTTTTTAAAAGGGCATTTTACAGCCCTAGGTTAACTCCCGAATTGTTCGGGTAAAAATGAGGGAGAAAAATTGAACAAGGAAGAAAAAAAACAGCAGGTAGCCCTGTGGGAAGAAAAAATTGCTAATACCAAGGCGGCTATTTTAACTGACTTTCGCGGTCTTGACGTAAGCCAAATGAATGAGTTACGCAACAAATTACGCGAAAAAGAAGTATCTTATCAAGTGGTAAAAAACACACTGTTGCGTAAGGCGCTCGGCAAACTAGGACAGGAAGAGCTGCATAAATTTCTGTCAGGTCCCACCGGGGTGGCTTATAGTGACAGTGATTCTATAGAACCGGCCAAAATACTGAAATCTTTTACTAAAGAACATAAAAAATTAACAGTTAAAGGCGGCTTGGTAGAAGGGAAGGTTTTAAATGTAGAAGAGATTGCGGTACTGGCTGATTTGCCGGGTAAACAGCAGCTTATAGCTATGCTTTTGGCATGCTTCCAGTTTCCCTTGGTTGGCTTAATGGCGGTATTGCAGGGTAATATACGGGAATTGTTGTGTGTATTGACAGCGATAAAAGAGAAAAAATCCGCTTAAATTTATAAATTACAAATCATTTGGGGATTAATTTCGGTAATAGGCTAAAGATTCATTCGTTAACAACTTTAGATGTTTCGGCTTGTTTTGAGCCCAAATTAACTAAGGGTGTTTTAATTGTTTCGGCTTGGGGACAAACCGAAACATCTAAAAAGCGTTTTTTAACCTGTCATTCTGAGGCTTAAAGGCCGAAGAATCTGTTTGCTATTGCTGGAAAGATTCTTCATTCAAAAATGACAACTAGCTTAAGTCAACAGCATTTGGATTAGCCTCTTTAATCCTATATCTTTCGGGGTCTTTATGTCACGAAAGTTTATTAATAAAAATATATTATAGTTTTTAGAAAAAGGATGCCTTTAAAGCTATAATATAGAGTTTACCTAAATTTATAAAAAGTAAGTTCAGTTTATAAATATATCTAGTTAAAAAAAATGAAATTAAGGGAGGATGGAATGTCAACCATAACTAAAGAACAAGTAGTTGAGTTTATAGAGAATATTACTGTATTGGAATTGGCCGAATTAGTTAAAGAGCTTGAGGAAAAATTCGGGGTGAGCGCGGCGGCTTTTGCGGCTCCTGCGGCGGCTCCTGCGGCTGGAGATGCAGCGGCGGTACAGGAAGAAAAAACCGAATTTGATGTTATTTTAAGCGGTATCGGGGATAAGAAAATACAGGTAATTAAAGAGGTAAGAGCTATAACCGGTCTGGGTTTAAAAGAAGCCAAAAACTTTGTGGAAAGCGCCCCTAAAGCAGTTAAGGAAAATATTTCTGAAGAAGAGGCCAAACAAATAAAAGAAAAATTGGAGAAAGTAGGGGCTTCGGTAGAGATAAAGTAACTCATGTTACGCAGTAATTTATAGGCGTATATGCGTAAAATTTTATTTTATGAGCAAGACTTATAGTCAAAAAGTTAAAATGGTTGAAATTTTCAAACCTGATATGCGATGGTTTTGTAAAAAAATATCTATATGTTTCGGGGTATCTTACCCCGAAACAAGTTGTCTACGTGTTGATATGGCTTCTTTTTATTTGCTTCAGATTGATTGCTTTTTGGCAAATTAAGTTTTTTTTAATAGTATAGGAAATCACCTTTTTTCCTTTGTAGTTGCGGGTTTTTATACCCGCTACATGGCCGAGTCTTTTGGTCGGCATCTACAGTAGTCCGCTATCTGCGGCGCGATATGTTTAGTATTGGAGACGACGGCATGGTAAAAATTTTATAAATGTTTCCCTAAGCCCTTCGGTAAACTCAGGATAAGCTCAGCGAAGGGTCTCAACCTAGACTTATGTTTAGGAATTTCAAAGTTGTTTCTAGCCTATTTACAGGAGAGTCCCCGCTTCCATCCAAAGGGCAATGGACCTCTTAGCTCAAAGGATTTGGGTAATAGTCTATGTGGCGCCGGCAGGCGCGATCTGTTCAAATTATAGATATTTTGTGTTTCTAATAACCATCTTGTAAAAGCCAAATCGTATTTAAGGAGTTGCCACAAAATAACTTGTACATTTTTGCATCTAATCTTTAGCTCATATGCAGGCGATCTTTAAATAAGTAAAATCATCGAATTAGCGTAGCTAGTCTTCAAATTTTGCTTTTATCAGCTAGCCTGAATCAAAGCTAAATCTTCGCTCTAAAATGCACAACTTATTTTGTGACAGTTCCTAACATATACTGCAAGAGTTCATAAACTGTGATTTGTATGTGTATGTTTCGGGGCGTCCCACCCCGAAACAATTTGTTCACCGCTAGATGTTTCGGGATGAGACATCCCGAAACATACACATAAAATCATTCTTTATAAACTTCTTGAGTATAGATTCGTAAAAAATTCCTAAATATCACTCTAAGCTTTAGCTATGGGGCGAGTATTATTGTTTTAAATATTAGATTCGTTAAAGTTGCCCTTAAGGATAATAGGAGGAGTGGATATTTTAATAGTACAGGAAATACCATTTTTTTCTTTTGTAGCCGCGGGTTTTTAAACCCGCTCCATGGCCGATCTTCCGGTCGGTATCTACAGTAGGTGCGGGGTTTTAACCCGTCTACATAGCCGAGTCTTTTGGCCGGCGGCTACAGGGCTGGTAGTCCGCACCGTAAGGTGCGCTAAGTTCATAGATGTCTGCAATAATTTTTATGAAAATGTCTATGTTTAATTATGATCTTATATCACATAAAGTGTTTAGCTATAAGTAAATTGTTTGATAGATAAAAAAGGGTCAATAATTGTTTTTATACGATATACAAGTTGTAAGAATAGTATAATGATATAATGGCTATACAAAGAGGGGATTAAATGTCAGCTAATTACACTGGTTTAAGAGAAAGAAGAAATTACGGCAGTATTCCTCATATTATGGATATACCCAGCCTGATTCAAGTACAAAAGCGCTCTTATGAGCGTTTTTTACAAAGATACTTGTTGCCGGAGGAAAGGAAAGATATTGGATTACAGGCTGTGTTTAACAGTGTTTTTCCCATTATGGATTTCAAAAAAACATCTTCTTTAATGTTTATTTCTTATTCTTTTGGAAAGCCTAAATATAAAGTTTACGAATGCAGACAGCGAGGCATGACCTATTCGGCTCCTCTTAAAGTAACCGTGCAGCTTGAGGTCTGTGAAAGAGATAAAGAAACAGATGCCAAAATTGTTCTGGAAGTCAAGGAACAGGAAATTTATTTAGGCGAAATGCCGCTGATGACAGAACAGGGGACATTTATAATAAATGGAACAGAGCGTACAGTGGTAAGTCAGATGCACCGTTCGCCGGGCGTATTTTTTAGCCAGCAGAAAGCCCGCTATCATTCCAGCGCCAATCCGGTTTTTGCCGCAAGGCTGATACCCTACAGGGGTTCGTGGGTTGAATTTGAACTGGGGACTGACCGCTTGGTAAAATTGAAAATTGACAGGCGCAGGGCATTAAGCGGTACTATTTTGTTGCGGGCGCTGGGGTATGAGTCTGATGAGGAAATTCTGTCCTTATTTTATGAGCGTGAAGAGGTTAGTTTTGATTTGTCGGGTAACGTATTAGTTGAACTTAATCCCGAGATACATCGCGGTATAAGGGCGTCGGTGGATATTTTGGGTAAAGATGGAAATGTTTTAATTAAAACCCATAATAAGTTTACCAAATCAGCTATAAAAAAGATGCAGGAGCAGGGGATTACGCATTTTCCTATTGATATTGCGCAGTTATACGGACGGATTGTCGCCCATGATTTGATAGACAATACCTCAGGGGAGGTTGTTGTTAGCTGTAATGAGGAAATAGAAGAGTCTACTTTAACCAGAATTGCGGATTCTGGGATAAAAAGATTTGCTTTGTTGGTTATAGATGGAGGTAAAGTTGGTCGGGGGCTTCGAGATACTCTTGCCAAGGATGTGGTTAAGACTAAGCAGGGAGCTTTGGTGGAAATATATAAGCGTATGCGTCCCGGCGATCCTCCTACTGTGGATAATTCTCAGTATTTATTTAATGAAATGTTTTTCAACCCTAAAATTTATGATCTTTCTCCTGTAGGAAGAATGAAGATAAATAAAAAGCTGGGTACTGATCTGCCTTTGGATAAGCGGATATTATTTAAGGAAGATTTTGTAAAGATTATCGTTTATTTATATCATTTGGGTAATGGATTCGGCGAACTGGATGATATTGATCACTTGGGTAATCGCAGGGTACGCTCTGTCGGGGAATTGCTGGAGAATCAATTCCGCGTGGGACTGGTTCGTATGGAGCGGGCTGTTAGAGAGCGGATGACGATTTGTGAGCTGGAAAATGTTATGCCTCACGATTTAATAAACGCTAAACCGGTTAGCGCTGTTATTCAGGAATTTTTCGGTTCAAGTCAGTTGTCTCAATTTATGGATCAGACCAATCCTTTGGCTGAGCTAACGCATAAAAGGCGTCTTAGCGCGCTGGGACCCGGCGGATTGAGCAGAGAGCGGGCGGGATTTGAGGCTCGTGACGTGCATGCTACTCACTATGGACGTATTTGTCCGATTGAAACGCCGGAGGGGCCTAATATTGGTCTAATAACCTCTCTTAGCACTTATGCCAGGGTAAATGATTTCGGCTTTATAGAAACCCCGTATAG
>JAJRXT010000147.1 GCA_024276125.1 bacterium | reverse complement strand
GATCAGCTCTATCTCGCTTTTACTTGTATCGCCCGTGTTCTTGCTTTTAATGTTCTCCACGCTGGATATAGTCTGACTCACTTTTCCATATATCAGTTTTCAGCTACTGGAACTCGGCAAAACAACAACTTCCATTATATTTACCTGCATAAAACCATCACTTATACCATCATAATGTACAGAATCTTTATACTCCCATAACTCAACGCGATGTCGATATTCTTTATTCAACATTTTATACATAGTTTTAAAATCTCTTTTAACATATGCTTCGCCAAACCGCTGAGCAGCTTCACTTAAGCTTTTTGTCAAATTCTCTCTATCCGCTTTTGATAACCCCGCCCCATAAGCATTTATTATACCTGCTTTAAAAACTATTAATAAAGCAAAAACCGTCAACCAAGCCAATCTTTTACCAGTAAAATGCTGCATCATCACCAACTACTCCTTAAAACTTTTTATTACCAAACTAATAATCCATTGGCCTTATCGCCCAAACAAGGTAAAAAGGGAGAGCTTTTTAGCTCTATTAACCGCTCCCCCTTTTAATTTACAAATCGTAAAACAGTTTAGTTTTTTAGTATTTTTGCTTTTCCTGCAATAAATCTACTTCTATATCCAGCTGCTAACTCATCAACATATTTAACGCCAAATCTAGTTTTTCTTTACTTACAGAAAGCAAGGAACCGGCATAATCAATATTATGCACACCCATACTGCCATCATACCAAACCATTCTGTAATTAAAATAGGCTTCCTTGAACAATTCATTTGCACTGGTAACGTCACGACCTTGATTGCGAGCAGCCGTTAGCAAGTCATCAACCTCTTTTAATTTGTTTTCAACTTCTAAAAGCGCTTCCCTGGTAGCCGACTGCCATTCATTAATCATATCAGCGCCATAACTCTCATCATCATGATAGTCAATACAAACCTGAGGTTTCATTTTATAGTTGTTTTCTTCCAAGTGACAATCAACGCACGTGGTACTATCAGGATACATATAACCTGCCGTATCATCAACACCCCGGCCATGAATGCCCTCATTCATATTTTTCTGAAATTCATGACAGAACAAACAATCCGCCGGCGCCCGTTTATCATTATGACATTTGAAACAAACCTGCATACGCGGCCATACTACACCCTCAGGACCGCGTCTGCCGCTACGTTCATAATGGTCGTCTTTAAACTCCTGGTGACCATGAACAACCTCCTGGTGACAATCAACACAGGCAATACCTCTATCCTGATGAAAAGCATGCGGAGCCTTCATTCCGCCCAATGGCCGTCTTTTTCCTATCTCAGGCTTCTCGCCAGCCTTTAACAAATTTCCATAATCAAACAAAGCATTTTTTACTATAAAATCTGTTACATTTATATTGGACACATGCCCGCGGCTGCCTCTGGAAGAATGACAATTAACACAATTTTCATTAATAACCCGCCACAAGAAGCCATAGCGATGAACCTGAATCTTCCAATTTCCATCTTCATCAACGTGTTTACTTGGTCCAGCGCCCCTGTCTTTTCCCACATTATGAATATATTGGGGGAAAATAATGTCATCCATCAACTTTTCTTCTTCAGCCTGCTCTTCAGTTATAAATTCCAAATGCTTTTCTGCCCCATAATGCTCATGATCGCTCATAGCCCTTCCCATATAACCAGTTATATAAGTTGACTTAACATCATTCATGGCTAACATTTTGTGCAGCATATACCAACCGGCGCCTTCTCTGTAATGACACCCAACACAATCAACATTATGTTTTGCATGACTCGAGGCTTCCCAGTCTTCAACTTCCGCAGTCATGGTATGGCACAATCCCTTACAAAACGGCGGACTTGATGAAAAATGCAGTATTTCCAAATTAATTAAACCAAAAGCCACCAACCCCACCACGGCTATAAGAAAAGCTTTAATTTTATTTTCTTTTATCCACGACACCTGTTTATCAAAAGCCATTGTCTCTAACTCCTCCTTTCTTGCCTCTTAAAACCCAACCTAGGGTATACATTTTTTATCATATCTATTTATCAACCTATAAGTGATTTGCATCCTTTATCTTAGTTTTGACAAATGGTAAATAATTTACCTCACCTAAATTATCTCTGTCATTTTTATCATAAATGGTGTTCGCAATAATTTTTTCATCATCAGTACCCCACCAATTGTTCTTTGCATTTATAGCGAGCGACTCCTCTCCCGGTTTCTGTACTTGCTTAATATTCTGCCCGCCATTACTATATATATTATTATGCCTTATCTTGGGAGCCGCACCATTTTGACACATAATACCGCTCCACCAAGTACTACCCGCGCCAAAAACAGTATTATATTCAATTAACGGAGAAGAATGATTTACACAAACAATACCCTTTCCTTCATCACCGATAACCGTATTATATTTTATTTCCGGTGAAGAAAAGTCAATACAAACAATACCATTAAGATTATCTTTTATCAAATTCTTAGTTATTAATGGTGAAGCTTCATTATAACATTTTATACCCTCTTCACCGTTCTTTATAATATTATTAGATAAAACTGGTGAAGTTTTTTCACAGGAAATGCCAATCACTGCATTTTCAATCTCACAATATTTAATAATACACCCAAATCCTTCAATCAAATCCTCACTGTCATAATCAAAACTCTCATCCTTTAGTTGTATACCGTCCCATTTACTACCTTTTTTGAGAGAAGTAAATTTAATCGGTTTATCTTTTTCACCAATAGCATGAAAATTGCCCCTGACAATAATTCCACTGTATGCAGCAACTTTCACAACAACTCCAGGTTCAATCGCTAATTTAACATCCGGTAAAATTTCTAGATCTCTAGTCAGTATATACGGGCTTTCTTGAAGGCTCAGAGTAGTATCCTGCCTAATTTGACCTCCGATTCTTTTACCTTTTATCGTTTCTTTCTTACTCTTATGCGTACTTACAGGAGCATGACCGCCATGTGAAGTAGATTCATTGCCCGCGTGCGCAGTCTCTTCCGACTCCTTATTTTTCTCTCCTCCGCCACAGCCCAGCGTAATTAATAGGGCAGTGCATATTACACTCAACAACACTCCCCGAGAATAACCCGGCTTATACATAACATCTCTCCCTTATCCTAGGTATTTGGTACCCTCTATAAGCAGATATCATACCCTAACACACAACACACATTCATTAATATAATTATCTTTACAAAACCTTTACAGGACATGCATTAAATGTTGAACATTGCTTATAATCGCTTTAATAGATAAAGTCAACAACCAAAATACAAATGCCAATTCCAATACAGTAATTAATTTCTGAACACCATTCAACGTGTGAGCATGAGGTTCATGAAATTCTCTTAACTCAATTTTTTCGCCCATCCTTCTAATTACTTGACCAGTAAATCGATTAACTTCTGGCATCGACAAACCCTCCCATATTTATCAAAAAACAAATTTTATTAATAAATTACCGGTTGAATCTCAAACAAACTCTTTCCAATATTTACCATCAAAGGCACGCCTATCGACAATATTAACAACAATAATAAAAATGCAACTGAAACCGCACGCTCCCTTCTTACATCACTTTCCGTTTTTTTGCCGCATGGTGAAAAATACACTCTTTCTAAATCTACATATTCATAGGCCATGTTTTACACACCTCCAAATAAAAATTATAACTCACTTAAAATGATATATTGATGATTTATTAAAACACCCAAAAAAAGATTTAAGTCCAAATTCAAATTTATTATTATAACCAAATCAGCTCGTGACAAAACAATAATCTAACTGATTTTTTTATCTGCTTAACCCAAAACAACTACTTCTTTATGATTTCACCTACTTTTGGCTGACCGCTTTTAATCATCAAATCAACTTCCTGGAATTTATTCGGCGGAGCCAATTTTATTCTGGAACGATTTGTATGATAGTATTTAGTCCTAAATAAAGCATCATAACCATGACAATCTATACAAAAATCATATAATAGACCCTCTCTTAAAAAGCTGCTTTGTACAGTACCCTCAACATTTTTACCGCTTCCCTTAACCGCTTTTTTCGGAGCCCACTGATGAGGATTATGACAGGTGGGGCAGGTCAGATCACCGTTAGGCGAAAGCAATCCCTGATCATTATACGGCGGAAAGGCTGGTCTAATCCCTAATAACATATTTTTATTATCAACAATATTAGTTAATGTTTTATAAACATATTTCAAGGGAGAATAACTGTTTTTAGCAGGAACATCCGCCGCTTTCCTCAGACCAACTACAAATCCATATGGGTGAAGCCCGCGCGGCGGCTGCTTAGCAAACCCCGGTTGACCATCAGAATGACAACTCGTACAGTACTGCACTGCCTTATCATCTTCTATGCCAATATCTTTATTCCAACCCTTAAGATATCCAGGTCCCCAAGTACGACCCCACAAGCGCACTTCATTAAATCCATTATGTACAAGATGACAAGCGCTGCATACACCATCCTGATCAGCCGTTCTGTGCAATAGGTTCTTGGCATCAGGAGCAGTAACCCGCATATCATGATCTGTACCCGCTACCAGCGCTTTTTGTTCATGGCAATCCGCACAGAAATCCGGTTCTGGCAAATTAGACTTCCGTAAGAAACTATTATGACGATCGCCTTCTGTAATTCTTCCATCACCAGGTTTCTTAATGGAGGCATCCCATACATGCGGGTCATGACAAGATGCACAAAAAACCCTGCCGCTTTCATTGTTTCGATGACCGTCAAAAGTAAACAATGGAAAAGACGTTGTTCCGTCTGCCGCCAAAATATTGGCATTTACCGGATGAGAATTTTTCCCT
>JAJRXT010000025.1 GCA_024276125.1 bacterium | reverse complement strand
TATCAGCTAGTTGGTGTTTTGTATAGATTTGATTGACGTAAAATTTTTGTAGAAGAGTGACATATCCCCTCTTGCTGTAGGGGCGGGTTTGAAACCCGCCCCTACAAGATAACAAAATCAAGAACTTTTATGTCGAACTCATGTTATAATAGCATAACTTAAGATTTTTTAACTGCAAAATATATATTAAACAAAACAAACGGAAATAATACATAAACAATGAATTCAATAATAGTTTTTATAAGCTGGAGTCTTATAATTATACTGGTATTAGCGGTGTTTGGGACGTTTCTCGCATGGATAGGTCCCTTTGTATATGCTGTTTTTTTGTCAATTATAAATTTATTCAAACAATCTAAAACAAATGAAAAACATACCGATTAATATTAATATACTGGGTATAGGCGGCAGTCCCCGCAGAGGCGGTAATTCGGATACTCTGCTGGATAAGGCGCTGCAAGCAGCCGATGCGCAGGGAGCAAAGGTTGAAAAAATAATCTTAAATGATTTGTGTATATCAGCCTGTCAGGAATGCGGCGGCTGTGATAAAAGCGGTCTTTGTGTTATCTGCGATGATATGATATCATTATACGCCAAGTTAAAGCAAGCAGACGGGATTATTATTGCCTCCCCGATTTTCTTTAGCGGAATAAGCGCTCAATTAAAAACAATGATTGACCGCATTCAATGCCATTGGATAGCTAAATATATTTTAGAACAAAAAATAGCGCCGCCTGATAAAATACGTTACGGCGTATTTATCTGCGTTCGCGGACAGGCCGGCCATAATATTTTTAAAGCGGCCGCAAGACCGGTTAAGGCATTTATGGCAACAGAGGGCTTTAAATATTTAGCGGAATTATTTATAGATAACGTCGATTTTAAAGGGGCGGTAAATAAGCGCCCCCAAATACTTATAGATGCCTATAACCTTGGTCAAAATTTGGTAAAGCAGTTAATAATCAAGGAAAAAACCTCCTGATAGCAGATATTATACTTGCAAAAAATTATATATATAATCATAAAATAAATTCAAAATGATACTTTTTAGTTCATCTAGCGCATTGTTATTTATAGATATTTTCCTTGTGTTTTTTACGATGACGGCAAAAAGAATGCAGACAAAGATATTTTTTCTTGGTATACTGGTAACTGCCTGCATGTGGGTAAGGGGAGTAACGACTGGGGCGGTGTCTGACCCAGTTGAAAAGCCTGTGTTGTCTCCAGGTAAGGTGTGGAGGGTGGTGGCCTCCCGCCTTTCTCCCCTTTAAATTTTATCTGCCGCCGTGTCTTTGGGCCAATCTCCTTTTTAATTAACATAACGCACTTTGGGTGCGGACTTATTGTAGACGCCGACCTTTAGGTCGGCCATGGGGCGGGTTTAAAAATCCGCGGCTACAAAGGGAAAAGCTGGAAATTCCTATACTATTCCGATAACCTTCCCTGAAAACATAAAATGAGTAAACTTAAGATAGGTGTTACTACCACTGTGCCCTGTGAAATTTTGTGGGCGGCAGGATTAATACCGGTTGATCTGAATAATATCTTCATTAATCATCCCCAAAAAGAACAATTAGTGGACTATGCCGAAATACATGGATTCCCGCGTAATAGTTGCAGCTGGATTAAGGGTATCTATGCTGTTGTAAAAAAGATGCAATTTGAAAAAATTATTGCAGTAACTTATGGCGATTGCAGTAATACGCAAGCCTTAATGGAAATACTTACGTATGAAGGCGTAGAGACCATCCCATTTGCTTACCCCCATAATGCCGACCGAAAAATGCTGAAATTAGGCTTAGACGAGCTGATAAATAAATTGGGGACAGATTGGGAGACTGTAAATAAAACACAGCAGCGCCTCTTAAACCTAAGAAAGAAGATACATTGTATTGACAAACTAACCTGGGAAGGAACAAAAATTACAGGGTGGGAGAATCATTTTTATCTGGTAAGTACAAGCGATATGCAGGGAGATATAGATAATTTTGAACAACAAGCAGATAAATTTATCGCAGAGGTGAATAAACGTCCGGTCAAACCGCCTAAAATACGTTTGGCTTATATCGGAGTGCCGCCTATTTGTCCGCAATTATATGATTATTTGGAGCAAATAGGGGCAAGGGTAGTATTTAATGAAGTACAACGTCAATTTGCCATGCCTTATTATACCGCTGATTTAGTGGAGCAATATTGTAAATATACCTATCCCTATGGTATATTCAAAAGATTAGCCGATATAAAATATCAGCTAAAACAACGTAATATAGACGGATTAATTCATTATGTACAGTCATTTTGTTTTCGCCAGATTGAAGATATTATAGTCCGTAAAGAATTAAATATACCAATTCTCACCCTTGAAGGCGATCGTCCCGCCCCATTAGACGCACGTACAAAATTAAGACTGGAAAGCTTCATAGAAACCCTGTCGGTTTAAAATCCATTCATAAAGGACAAAACCATGAGGAACCCTTTTTGAAAAAAGTGTTCCTCAAACTCCTCCCAAAAACTTTCAATCTAAAGGAATTTGGCTGGCGGCACAATAATGACAGCTATAAATATTACTGCAAAATAATATGTGCCGCCAGCCAAATTCCTTAAAATAAAGTTCTTAGGAAGGGGGTTTGGGGGATAACCCTTCTTTCAAGAAGGGTTTCCCCCAAGATTTGCTCTTTACGAATAAGTTTAATCACAGCCGCCTTTGGGGCATTCGTGCCATAACATTATATCCGTGGTTATTTCCTGACCGGGCAGATCGCCTATTTTACTAAATAGGTCCTCATCCAGATGCACCTGTACTCCATTGTTTATTTCTACATATCCGCCTACTAAAGAGCCGTAAAGCTGCGCATTTTCCATAAACTGTACCGCAGCTCCGGGAGCGTATACGGCAGCGGCTATAGTTGTGCCGGCTGTAATTTCTACCTGACCGTCATGATTTTCATTATATAAATAAATCCTGAGATTAGAGGCATTATCATCGCTATTTATAATGGAGTCCCCATTTAATTTTAAATCCGCATCATTATCTAAAAAGATTACTACCTCTCCGTCAATAATAAGTTTGGAATTATCAATCATCTCCAGTTCTTCAAAATAATATTTACCGGAAGTCAAGGTCAGGATTTCATTATCTATTAATTCCAGTTCATATTCGGGGTTGCCGGCCTCGGGAACGCCGTCTTCATCTCCCAATGCCCAAGCAGGTATTTGGTCGTTATTATTATTTAATTTGGCATCCGCCATAGCGGCGGCCAGGTCTACATCGCAATTGCATACGGGTTCGTCAAAACTAACCCACTGGCTAATATCGCCATTAACAGTAATATTCTCAACGATTGTTTTACCGGTTTGTACATCGCCGGCTATAGTCGTACCGCCGGAGCCGGTAATCTCCCCTATAGCGTCTACATTGCCATTAATCGTAGAATTTCCGAACTCAATACCGCCTTTGCTGGCAATATCGCCCATTATTCCCGGATTTTGTGCTGCATAGCTGCCGTCTTGTGAATTATAACTGTCTGTAAATAAAGCAGCATTATCTTTGACAAACAAGTATGCCGTCTCGTCTTCCGGCGTATCCTGACCTTGCATGGAAGATATACCATATCGTGGGCTGCGGCTGCTTTTGACAGACTGACCGGATATTTTGTCATCATCATGGTCATCATCATCACCGCACATGCAGCCACGCATACCGCCGCATTGTTTGCAAGAATCGCCGTCATGATCATTATCGTGATCATCGTCATGATCATCGTCATGATCGTCGTCATGGTCATCGTCATCGTGATCGTCATCATGGTCATCATCATGATCTCCGTCATCTTCGCAGGCGCCTATATAATCGCCATGAGCCAGATGTGCGTTCAAAGCAGACTGTGAAATTGATATTGTATGTTTTGCTTCAGGATTTCCGGGGGGGATATGGCAAATGGTTACTTTGTCATCATCATCGCCTCCTCCTTCGCCTGCGTCGCTGCCGGCGCTGCAAGCGCTAAGAGGGGCGCTAAAAACTGAGCCGAATCCGCCGCCTTGGGGGGTTACGGTAAGTTCAATAGAGCGTGTTTGTCCATTATATGTTCCGCTGGCGGTAAGTGTGCTGCCGGCCTCATCATAATTAAAATCAATATTAAAGGCTGCCTGTTTTCCATTGGGCAGGGTACATGTTTGAGAGGTGTTAACTGGAGGTTCATCTTGCCATGTATACCAATTGTCCCAATTGCGCAGGATATTTTTGGCATATTCAACTCCCATCTCGGCAGCAAAAAAGGATTGAATATCGCTTTTATGACTTTCAATTTTTGCTGCCTCCTGCACGTTATTAGAAAGAAGCGCCGTAGCGCTAAGAAATAACACAGCGGAAACCAAGATCGCAGAAAATAATGCCAATCCTTGATTGTTACGAATATATTTTGATATATTCCGAAGCATTTTTAACACCCCCGTTTTAGGGCTCGCAGCCCCTGCCAATTTAGGGAAAATACCCCTTGTTTCTTACCTTGACGGGTTTTCAAACCCGCTTTTGTGGCCAATCTTGTAAGTCGGCAGCTACAGGATGGAGCCAGCTTTAGCTACCTATCTGTTTCTGGGCTGAGCTGAAGCATTTAGGGGCGCTACTTCTAAAACTTTAGTGTTAAGGTCTGGATAAGTCTTTATTAGCTGTAAATCCAGGAAAATAGTAACCAGATTGGCGCTTTCATCATCAGTAAAGGTTAAATCGTCCACATTTAAGGTAATTCCCCCATCATTGTAATCCCCTATTAATAATTCATCGGCCGCCCCTTCATTTTTATAGAGTTCTCCTTCTTTGTGTCCAGTAATCGGGTCGTCTCCAACTGACCAGTATGTTCTGACGCCTATAAAAGGAGAGTAGACCTCCAAACAATTATCAGTACCGCCTTCGACGCTGTCTATAGTAATAGTTTCTGCTTCACGAATGTCTTTTACCATATCCATTAAAATCAAAGAACCTTCTTGCTGTAATTGGATACGGGCGGCTACCGCCTGGTTTATATCGCCAAAATTATGAATCAAAACGAAAAAAGCCAAGCTTAACACAACCGCTATCATAATGCTTATATTAAGCTCTATAAGACTTAATCCTTTTTCGTCTTTTAATCTGAGCAGATCGGGTTTTTTCTTCAGAATTAAGCTATGTAGTTTAAATATTTTTCCTTGCATGGTTACTGTATTACCTAATTAGCGTACTACAATGCTATACAACTCAACGCTAAAAGGCGTCAAAGGCGAACCGGTCGCCGGAGTCACCTGTGCGCTTATCATTATGGTATTGGTAGCCTGCGCCGACTGGTTGGAAAAATCCTCATCTTCAACATATACAGCCTGAGTTATTCGCTTATAGTCTGGATAACCCGCTACCGGGTCCTCATCAGTTGAAAAAACCACCAGTGTTTCAACCGCATCAAAGCCCTGCGCCTTTAACTCTTCTAAACGCTGCTGGGCTAAACAAACCGCCTGTCTCTTATCTACGCAGCTGGCTACAAAGAGGCGGCTGCTTATTAGAGTATGCCCAAAAGCCAATGACACAAGACCAAACAAAACGGCAGCTATTAAAACTTCTATTAAACTTAATCCTTTATCCGTAAGTCTAGTCATTTAAAGTACCGCTCCATACATGCCGGGGATTGCCTGCGGCATTATAATCACAAATTATCGTATCGGCAGAGGTAAGCATTCCGCCCAGACCGCGCGCGGTAATGGTACAACTATTTGCGTTGACATTACTTATTTGAAACTCAAAATCAGGCGCTTCGCCGGTGTCGATTCTTTCGGTATCCACTGTATAAATACCATCTCCGGTGTTTATACTTACCCAGCCGCCGGGCGTTCCGGCTACACAAACGCCCGTCCTTTCTCTGGCAATTTTTTCAGCGGTTATTAAGGAAATTATGATTGCCTTTGCTTGTTGGGTATGGCCGTCTTTAATAAAGCGTAAATAGCTGGGGTAAGCTACAGAAGCTAAAATCCCCACTATAACCACGGTTATAATCAGCTCAATTAAAGTAAAGCCGTCATGATTTTTGTGCATGACTCCTCCCGCTTGATTTGCGATAATCTTTACGGCACCTGCCAGTATTATGGCCAACTATATATTACTGCACATATCGTACCCATGCGCCTGATTACAGGTGACGTAACTGTCACGTTTTCGGGCAAATTTTTTTTAGGAGTCAGACAAAAAGCTGGTAAAAGCAATGCGGGTAAAATTCGATATTATTGAATTGGGATGGATTGTGACATGCCTATACGGTGGTTGTACCGGCAGTGTTGTTAACTTAAGAGACCTGTTATTCTGAGGCTGAAAGCCGAAGAATCTTCCCGCATACGGGATTAGATTCTTTACTTCACTTCGTTTCATTCAGAATGACGGAGCGTCCCTTGTCATTCTGAGGCCGGAGGCCGAAGAATCTACTTGCATATGCGGGAGAGATTTGATGTTTCGGCTTGATTATTGATTAAATCGTGCCAGAACTTCCTCGGCAGTCAGTACATAGTTATAAACAACTATTTCGTCCAGAAGTCCGTTAAAGGCTTGCGACCAATTGAATCCGCCGCCCACAGAATCCTGCTCCTGCCCGATTATTAATCCATTGGGAGCGATTGATAAGGGGCCGGCCGGTAAAGATGACGTACTGTTTTTGAATACGCCGTCCTTGTAAATTTTAACAGTGGAATTGGCACGGGTAACAACAACATGATGCCAATTACCGTCATTTAAAGAAACCCCTGTTCTCCAGTTTTGCTGTTTTATATAAACCCTTAGATTTGATTGATCAAATAAAAGGCATTGATTATCACTTCCTGAGGTTGCCCCTGATATAATTCCATCGCCGCTACCGCTGGTTTTTACCCAAAATTCCATAGTAAAGTCTATAAGACCATCCAAAACCGTATTAGGAACACTTACATAATCATTCACCACTCCATTAAAACTCAGGGCGCTGCCAAATACGCCGGGAGTCCAATCAGCGCCAACAATAGTTCCGTCATAGTTATTACCTGATGAATCGTAAGCAATACTTCCGCTTCCTTCATCAAGCTGCCAGTAAGCCTTTACCTCGCCAGTATACTTCGGTCTGTAACGGGGAGCGGCTACAGCGGCTTGGTCTAAAGCTATAGAGTAGTTTGTACCATTGTCAATATTACTACAGGCGCCATTTGCAGTAGTCAGTTCATCCCTGTAATGAAGCGCCCACACATATACAATATCGGGGGTTGAATCAGTTTCAGGATTTAATGATATACGGTCCAGCGGTTTATCACCGCTTGTATTTGCTGTTCCAAAATTATAGGGAGCGGCGAAATTTCCGGCGCCGTCTCCTTCCATAAGATAGAAATACCAACCCTGACTATAGAGTATATCCAAATTGCCGTCGCAGTTATAATCATCGAGAACAACACCGTAACTTCCGCCATTAACCAGATAATCATTAATTCCGGGAAGATCAAATGTACCGTCTCCATTGCCGTTCCAAACATATATTCGCTTATATCCCAGATAACTTCCATAATAAACACTGGTTATAATATCTATAAAACCGTCTCCATTAACATCTGCGGCATCTTTGCCCCGAAGAACTCTTCCGTCTCCATAATGAGGCGATAGATCACCGGAAATAATGGGATTCTCAAAAGTGCCATCTCCCCTGCCAAGATAAACCTGTAGCTTTCCAGATTTAAAATTCCCGCCGCTCAATGCAAAATCCATATTTCCATCATTATTAAAATCCTCTACTGCCGTGTCATTGACAGCGTTTCCTTCATTGGCGTCAATAAATGACCCTACCACTATTGGCGATGCAAAACTGGCTCCCGGTCCATTTTTGCGGTAGAAGTATATATTTTGGCTCAATATGGATTCCGGGGTCTTATGTAACCATCAATTCAATCAGTGAATGTAGGAGGGCTTTCCCTCGTTTTTGTTCATTGTGGGTGAACTCGAAAAAACCAATATATAATGGGAGTTTTTCCTGTGATATTGGAGTGGTTATACTTTTCTGGACACATAAATTCGTATATCATTAGTAATTTAATTAAGGAGCGTGTGTCCAAATGAGTGAGAATAAGAAATACACATCGGAGTTTAGGGAGCAAGCGGTCAAGCTGGCAGTTGAAAGTGATAATCCCGTTAGTCAGACCGCACGGGAGCTTGGGGTTAAAGAAAGCACATTATATACATGGATAGGTAAATATCATCATCCTGCCCCAAAGAATAAGAGCGGAGCGGCTGATGAACATATATATGATGAATTGAAGCGCTTACGTAAGGAAATCCGTCATTTAAAGGAGGAGCGCGATATATTAAATGCGGCCGCAGCGAACTAAAGCAAAGGCAGTAGTGTAAAGTACGCGTTCATTAAAAAGAACAGCGGTAATTTCAATGTTAGTAATATGTGTGATATTTTTGGGGTGTCAAGAAGCGGATATTATGACTGGTTACAACGGCCTGAAAGTAATCATAAAATTGAAGATATGCGGCTTAGTCAGAAGATAAAGGTTATTCATAGTAACAGCAGGGGAAATTACGGTACTCGGCCTATCAAGAAGGAATTAGAAGAAGAACATGGAGATAAGGTCAGCCGCCGCCGTATTGGCCGTCTTATGAGGCGGCAAGGCCTGGTAAGCAAAAGTAAACGTAAATTTAAAGCAACTACAAATTCCAAACATAATAAGCCTGTAGCTTTAAATCTTCTTAAACGTAAGTTCAATGTAGAGCAGCCCAATAAAGTTTATGCAGGGGATATTACCTACATACCGACTCAGGAAGGCTGGTGCGTATCTTGCTGTTTTAATAGATTTATTCTCTAGAAGGGTAGTTGGGTGGAGTATGTCGTCGCGCATAAATGCCAACTTGGTAAATGATACGCTTAAATATGGCAATATTAACCAGAGCCCCGGAAGCGGGTCTTATGTTTCACAGTGACCAAGGCAGTCAATACGCATCGGAACTTTATCAAACTAATATTTCAAAGCATGATTTTATTTGCAGTATGAGTCGCAAAGGTAACTGTTGGGATAATGCTGTTGCGGAGAGTTTCTTTGGCACTTTGAAGAAGGAGCTAATCCATCATCGCTGCTATAAAACCAGACAGGAAGCAAGATAAGGATATTTTTGAGTTTATAGAGGTCTTCTATAATAGGCAAAGACGCCATTCTACAATTGGGTATAAGGCGCCTGCCAAGTATGAAGAAGAATATTCGAAAGCTGCCTAAAAAAGTGTCCGGAAAAGTGTTGACAGATCACCCCCCGCATACGGGGGTAGATGCTTCACTTCATTCCATTTCGTTCAGAATGACAATTTCCTTAACTTAATGGATTGAGGCTTGTCCTTTCCCTACAGTAAATCTACGTCAATTACTTGATATGTGATAATATTCTACTCTTCTTATGTCGAATTCACGTTATGAATAGAAAATTGTCGTGTACAGAGGGAACCATCCAGAAAGTATTGACAGATCATATTTTTTAGCTTATTATCTCTTTAATAATTTCTTTAGTACGCTCAAGCGATATTTTGCTCACATCTATTACTAAAGAATAAAGCCCTAAATCATCTATCTCCCGCTTAAAGTTTTTTTTGATAAACTCTCTGCGACACATATCCTGTTGTATAATCTTATTTGCAATAATATCATGCGAAATATTTTCCATGTTGTGATGTTTCTGTAAATGCTCTATACGAAATTCAATATCTGCCACAAATCTAATATGGAAAGACTGCGGATAACCTTTAAGTACAATTTGGCTGCCCCGCCCCAAAATAATAACATTTCCCTGATCCGCCAAACCAAGGATTACTTTTCTTAACGAATCGGTAAATATATCCTCAAGCAACAACCCTTTACTTATAAATGGAAAAGTAGAATAAAGAAAATTGGTTACATTATCGACTAAAGAATCACTCCAATTAGCAGATTTTTTAAGCTCATTTTTGGTCATTCTTATTTCTTTAAAAAGTAATGGTATCACTTCCTTCTCAAAAAACATATAATCCCATTCCCGGGCAATCTCTTTTGCCAATTCTCTAACCCCGCATCCAAAACTACGGGAAAAAGTAAGCACAGCCATAATTATTATCCTAAAATTATTTTGGTTATAGTACACGATTTTATTTAAGCTAACATACTTTAGCATATTTCATGCAACAGGGCAATTATCTGCAAAAACAGCCTGTAAAACAAAGGAATATAACTTTGTCCCCAAAAAGTACGGCTTGTATTTTATAAACTTTTTATTATAAACGTAAAGTACCTATAATTTCAATACGTTAATCTTTTACCCAGGTTAGCCCACAACTTATTCGGCTTCATATACCCAGTTTATAATAATCTGCTTCTAACATCTAAATAATATTTCTAAGCTATTTAAAGCGCCTACACAATTAGATACGGTATAAGATACCGAAAAGGTTGATATGTTTAATACTTTCAGTGAGATGTTAACAATTAAGCTAACATGCTATGGCGAGCGCTAAAATCTATAATGAGGCACAAAACTACAACATGAAACCCGATATATCGGCGGATACCAATGTGTCTTGTTCCGCAAAATCCAACCCTAATTCAAACTCAAATCTGCATATTCCAAGCGCCTTATTTTATATATTCGTATGTATCGCCCTCTATATAGGATGGCGGATTCGTACCAACGAATATCTAATCGCAAAATCAGGCGCCGGATATTGGCTGGGTATTGCAGGCAGTGTAATGATGCTGCTTTTATTGTTATACCCCGCGCGCAAAAGATTTTCTTTTATGCGCAATCTGGGTAATATTAGGCGCTATTATCAGTTGCACTGGATTATGGGAATTACAGGCCCTGTACTTATCCTGTTTCATTGCAATTTCCGCATAGGCTCGTTAAACAGCTCTATAGCCCTTTTTTCTACCCTATTGGTAGCTATAAGCGGACTGATCGGCCGATATCTATATACTAAGGTTAATTACGCCCTTAGCATGAAACATATTAGCCTAAAAAACTTAAGGAAACAAGCAGAAGATCAAAAAAATGCCTTAGCTTCGGTGTTCTACTATGCGCCCGCATTAAAAAAACGCCTGACACAATATGAAAAAGTTGTACATATGCCAGAACACGGTCTAATACGCAGCCTGGGCTACATTATATTCTTAAGCATATGGAGCCGATACAGTCATTTAAAAATTATTATAGGACTAAAACGAGCGCTTACCGTAACCGCAAAACGCGAATCATGGTCAGCAACCGAGATACGCCTAAAAAAACGCCAGGCACGTCAATTGCTAGATTCATATATGATATTGGCGCTCAGAATTGGAGAGTTTAATTTCTATGAAAAATTATTAGGACTATGGCATATATTCCATTTTCCGCTTTATATATTACTCATAATCGTTGCTGCCGTACACATTGTAGCCGTTCATATGTTCTAACACTTTTACTAACCTTAAATTCAATATAATTGATTTGATGTATTTATAAAAGAGCAAACCTTGGGGGAAACCCTTCTTAAAAGAAGGGTTATCCCCCAAACCCCCTTCCTAAGAACTTTAATTTAAGGAATTTGGCTGGCGGCACATGTTTATCTTGCAATAATATTTTTAGCTGATATTATTGTGCCGCCAACCAAATTCCTTGAGATTGAAAGTTTTTGGGAGAAGTTTGAGGAACACTTTTTTCAAAAAGGGTTCCTCAAGGTTTTGTTCTTTATAAATAAGTTAATCAATTATATTGAATTTAAGGTTTTATTAATATGTTGAAAAAATATACAATTTGTTTGGTTTTAGCGATATTGTTGGCAATTATGACGCTTACGGGCGCTGCATCTGCTTCCATAAAGCAGCTTTTTATTCCCGGAAAAGTAATTCGCGCTCATGCAAAATATGAAAATCATTGCAGTAATTGCCATAAAAATTTCAAAAAAAGCTCGCAACGACGATTATGTTTAAACTGTCACAAAAAAATCAACGCGGATATTAATAATATACAGGGCTTTCACGGACGCAATAAAGATGCCCAAGTAACCGAATGTAAACATTGTCATACGGAACATAAAGGGCGTAAATTTGATATTATTCGACTGGATGAAGATATGTTTAATCATCAAGATACAGACTTTGTTTTAGAACACAGCCATATTAAAACAGCCTGCTCAAACTGTCATCCGCCCGAAAAAAAAGACAGGGATACACCTAAAAAGTGTATACAATGCCACAAAAAAGACGATATACATAAAGGACGCTTAACAGATGAGTGTAAGCGTTGTCATACACCGTTAAAATGGTCTAAGGCACATTTTAATCATGATAAAACCAAATTCCCGCTTACCGACAAACATAAAAAAGTTGACTGCAAGCTTTGTCACCCCAAATCAAGCTATAAAAATACTCCATATACCTGCTATGGCTGTCATAAATTAAATGATATTCACGGCGGAAAGTACGGCAATAAGTGCGATAGCTGTCATAACGCAAAAAAATGGAAGAAATCAACCTTCAACCATAAAAAAATTAATGCTATAGCCGGAATAAAAATTTCCGATTGCTACTTCTGTCATCAGCAAAACGACGCCCATCAAAAACATTACGGAAAAAAATGCGGTAATTGTCATAACGCAAAAAAATGGAAACCATCCATTTTTGATCATAATAAAACCAAATTTCCATTAAAAGGAAAGCACAAGGAAATCAGTTGCGATCTATGTCACACCAAAGACATGTACAAGGAAAAACTTAAAATCAATTGCTATACTTGCCATAATAGTTCTGACGAACATAAAGGACGTTACAGCGATAAATGTGAAAAATGCCATACTCCAAAAAAATGGAAACCATCCACCTTTAATCATGATAAAACCAAATTCCCGCTTATTGATAAACATAAAAAAGTTACCTGTAATGCCTGTCATAAGGGGCGGATTTATCAGGAAAAGTTGGGTATTTCATGCTATAACTGCCATAAATATAATGATACTCACAAACAACGCTTCGGCAGACTCTGTCAGCCCTGCCATACTGTCAAGGGCTGGAAAAAGTCAATCTTCAACCACGATAAAACCGTATTCCCCGGTGGGAATGTAGACAATATGAATGATTGCGGAAAATGCTATAAAGAAAGACTGAGTCAAACTTGCTATGGCTGTCATAAAGCAGATGATGTACACCAGCTCAAGGAAGGTAAATCTTGCGAATATTGCCATAATCCGACCGGCTGGCGCAAAAATGTCTTTTTTGATCATGATATTACCAATTTTCCGCTTACAGGTATGCACACTGCGGTCAGTTGTGAAGAATGCCATTTAAAGGCTGCGTATAAAGGTACTGATAGAAAATGTATAAACTGTCATAAAACAAATGATGTACATAAATTGTCCTTAGGAACAAAATGCGGATTCTGTCATAATCCAAACGGCTGGAAGCTTTGGCAGTTTGACCACAATATCCAATCGAAATTTATTCTTGACGGCGCACATTTGGGGCTGGAATGCAAATCCTGCCACAATGAACCTATAAAAAATGATTCTGCCCGCTTATCAAAAAATTGCTACGAATGCCACAGACAAGACAGTATACATAATGGAAGTTTTTGGAAACACTGTAATCGCTGTCATAATACAGATTCATTTAAGGATTTATTTATAAATTGAAACGTAAATTTACGTTTAGAGGTGAAAAAATGAAATTACAATTTAAACTAAATACTACTACTCTAAAAACCGCTATAACAACAGCCGTAATGATAATTGGTTTTACTGCTCTTGCCGCCGCAGGCGTTATGTCCGTAACAGAACATTTTACCACCGGTTTTGAACTTACAGGCGCACATAAACATGTTGAATGTGAAGGTTGTCATACCTTAGGCATATTTACGGGAACACCCACAACCTGCTATTCATGCCACAATAATACTATCGCATCGGCTAAGCCGCCGGAACACCTACCTACCGGCAATACATGCGAGGATTGCCATAAAACTACAATCTGGAATGATGTACATTTTGATCACGGCGGAGTAACCGGCAGCTGTTACTCGTGCCATAACGGAACTACCGCACAGGGTAAGCCGCCGGAACACTTACCGACTACTAATATATGTGAAGACTGCCATAAGACCACCAGCTGGGATGACGTAACATTTGATCACGGCGGAGTAACCGGAAACTGTTACTCATGCCACAACGGAAGTACCGCACAGGGTAAACCGCCGGAACATCTACCGACTACTAACACCTGCGAAGACTGCCATAAGACTACCAGCTGGGATGACGTAACCTTTGATCACGGCGGAGTAACCGGCAGCTGTTACTCATGCCACAACGGAAGTACCGCACAGGGTAAACCGCCGGAACATCTACCGACTACTAACACCTGCGAAGACTGCCATAAGACTACCAGCTGGGATAACGTAACCTTCGACCACGGCGGAGTAACCGGAAACTGTTACTCATGCCACAACGGAAGTACCGCACAGGGTAAACCGCCTGAGCATCTACCGACTACTAACACCTGCGAAGACTGCCATAAGACTACCAGCTGGGATGACGTAACCTTCGACCACGGCGGAGTAACCGGAAACTGTTACTCATGCCATAATGGAAGTACCGCGCCGGGTAAACCGCCTGAGCATCTACCGACTACTAATACCTGCGAAGACTGCCATAAGACTACCAGCTGGGATGACGTAACATTCGACCACGGCGGAGTAACCGGCAGCTGTTACTCATGCCACAACGGAAGTACCGCGCCGGGTAAGCCGCCGGAACATCTACCGACTACTAATATATGTGAAGACTGCCATAAGACCACCAGCTGGGATGACGTAACATTCGACCACGGCGGAGTAACCGGCAGCTGTTACTCGTGCCATAACGGAACTACCGCGCCGGGTAAGCCGCCGGAACATCTACCGACTACTAATATATGTGAAGACTGCCATAAGACCACCAGCTGGGATGACGTAACCTTCGACCACGGCGGCGTAACCGGCAGCTGTTCATCTTGTCACAACGGGCTAAGCGCACCGGGTAAGCCCAAAGGCCATATGATTACCTCAATTGGATGCGACGACTGCCATAGTACGCATGGCTGGACGCCAATTTTAGATTATCAGCACTATTCCGCCAATTATCCCAGCGGGCATAATTCTAAAGTGAGCTGTTTTGACTGTCATGAGGATAATTCTCAGGTCATCAACTGGAAATTCAGCGCTTACAAACCGGATTGTGCCGGCTGCCATGCTGATACATATAAGCAAAAAGAGCATACAAAATATCAGCAAACTTATTATACGGTCAGTGAGCTTAGGGATTGTACGGGCGCCTGTCATGAATATGAAGATTCCTCTATGACTGTTATTAAAAAATATCGCAGCAATAAACATAGTACCAGTAAAGGAGATTGGTAACTAGCCGCTGGGTAATGCTATCTATTTTAAGCTTTATCCTTATATTACAACAGATTGGATTAGAAATTAAATATGAAGAAGTTTTATCATCATTGTGTTTGTTTTTTTATCATGCTGTTTTTATTCTTATTTATGGTAGCAGCCCCCAATGCGACTCTTACGGATACTAAAAATATTTTATCAGCTAATATTGCAGCCTCCAAGCGACAGGAATCAGCGAATCAGTCTACCTTTTCGCCGCCCCCGTCTGTCAAGGCAACACAGGAGACTATCAAAAGCATCAATACGCCTGTAGTTGTATCACAGATATCTACAGACACAAGTAAAGTAAAAGCAAAGCCGCCCGGCAAAACTAAAGCCGTTTTATCCATGTCTGAAGAAAAACTGGCCAAGCTGATGGATAAGGCTAAAACTGCAATGACAGCCGGTAATTACCGTCAGGCTATCCAGTTATACACCAAGTTGTTAGGTTATAAAACGCATAAATACAGCCGGAGCGCTCTGGAGTTGTTGGGTCTAGCCTATGACCGCAATGGACGCTTTGCGCATGCCCGAGCTGAGTATAAAAAATACCTTAAGCTATATCCAAAAGGAGAGGATGCCCAGCGCGTGCGTCAGCGTTTAGCGGCTTTGGAAACCAGTCGTGCAAAACCAAAAAAGAAGCTCAAAATAAGAAAAAAAGTTAAAAAAGGAACCAGAGTCTATGGCAGTTTTTCACAATTCTACGATCATTATGACAGTTATAATAGTGATGGAGATGTTACTCATCACAGGTCATCGGTTAACTCAAATCTATATTTAACCGTTCGGCATTCCGGTGATCTATACGATATAAAATCAGCAGTAGTGGGCGGCTATGAATATGATCTGCTGGAGGTCTCCGACAGCATATCGCGGCTTAGTCGTCTTTATATTGATATTTTGCACAAACGACAACAATTATCGCTTAAAATCGGGCGTCAGCAAAGCTCAGGCGGAGGAATATTGGGGCGTTTTGACGGAGCTGTTCTGGGTTATTCATTAAACAGATATATTAAGGCCAATTTGGTATCCGGTATTCCGGTAAACACTAGTGATCTGGACGATTATAAAGATAATAAATATTTTTACGGCCTAAATTTTGATATTGGTACATTTGCTGATAGTTGGGATTTCAATCTATTTGTAATAAACCAGTTAGCAGACGGTATATCGGATCGCCAAGCGGCAGGGGCTGAAGTACGTTATTTTGATTCCAAGCGTTCTTTTTTCGGCTATATTGACTATGATCTTTCTTATAATGATTTAAATATTTTAATGTTAACCGGCAATTCAAGACTGCCTACCGGAACAAACATCAACTTTTCGCTGGATTACCGCAAGAGTCCGTCTTTATCCACCAGTAACGCTATTATAGGCCAAGGGGTGGAATCTTTATCGGAGCTGCTTAAAAAAATGGATGAGGATGAAATACGTAAATTGGCGCAAGACAGGACATCCACCAGCGCTTATGCCCTGTTTGGGGTAAGTCATCCGGTAACCAACTGGCTGCAAATTGCAACGGATATAACCGTAAGCAAAATCGGCGCTACAAAGACTTCAGGCGGAGTTGAGGGTATGCCTGATACCGGCTATGAATATTTATATAATCTGCAATTTACAACCAGTAATATAATTAAAGAGGGGGATGTTACTACCCTTGTATTGCGCTATTCCGATGCGAATACGTATAAAACCTCTTCTGTTATCGCTAAAACCAGATATCCGGTTAGTCACAAATTTAGGATAAACCCCGGAATAAGGGTTGATTTACGCGAAAGTAAAACAAGAGATGAGGACAGATTAAAGATAAAGCCCACGCTTCGTATGGACTATAAAATAAATAAAATACTGTGGCTTGAACTTGATTCAGGCATGGAATGGGATAAAAACCAAAGCGAACCAAATGATAAGACTACATCATATTTTGTAAGCATAGGCTATCGAGTGAATTTTTGAGGGGCGGAGGCGTCCCAATGTTGTAGGCTTAAGGTAGTTGTCATTCTTTAACAAAGAGGTTGTATGTTTCGGGTTGTCATTCCTGCGGAGGCAGGAATCCAGTTTTTAAAGCAACTTATAGATTCCTGCCTCCGCAGGAATGACAGGCTAAAAGAACGCTATTATAGAAACATCAAAAACATCAAGTTAATAAAAACAACGGACTTTTTTTATGAATATATTTAATTCATTATGGTTTTATAGCTATTATTTAATTCCCATAGCTGTAATTTGGGGTATCTATTTGGCAATAAGAACCATACGGCATAAAAAAAGTAAACTATCGCGCAAGCAGGCGGTAAAATCAGGTATGACCGAGCCGCCGTCATTACATCCGGTGATTGATCATACTTTATGTTTGGGCTGCGGCTATTGTATTAACGCCTGTCCTGAACAGAAATCGCATCAGGTCTTAGGTTTGATTGCCGGTAAATCCAATCTGATTACGCCGGCTTACTGCATCGGGCACGGAGCCTGCGAGCGCGCCTGTCCGCATAAGGCCATTACCTTGGTTTTTGGCACCGAAAAGCGCGGTATAGATATACCTGAGGTTAAACCCAATTTTGAGACTAATCAAAAAGGCATATATATTGCCGGAGAATTAGGCGGTATGGGGCTTATCCGCAATGCAATCGAACAGGGCAAGCAGGCTGTAGAGTCTATCAAGCAGGCAAACATTAATAATAACAATGCAGACGGTATATTGGATGTACTTATCGTAGGAGCGGGTCCCGCCGGTTTTGCCGCCACATTAGCCGCTGCACAGCATAGGCTTAATTATATTACTATTGAGCAGGATTCATTAGGCGGTACGGTTTTTCATTATCCGCGGGGTAAGGTGGTTATGACAGCGCCTGTTAAGCTGCCTCTAGTGGGCAAGGTAATGTTTAAAGAGACCACTAAAGAGAAATTATTGGATTTCTGGAAACAGGCTGAAGAAAAAAGTAAAGTTAAGATACGTTATAAAGAACGCCTAGAGAGCATAATTAGAACCGAATACGGCTTTGAAGTAAAAACCACGCAAGGTATGTATCAGAGCCGTACTGTGCTTTTAACGCTTGGCAGACGCGGAACCCCGCGCAAATTAGGCATACAGGGCGAGGATAAACCCAAGGTAGTCTACAGCCTTATAGACCCCGCAGAATATCAGGGAAAGCATGTATTGGTGGTAGGCGGCGGCGACAGCGCTTTAGAGGCGGCATATTGCATTGCCTGCGAGCCGGAAACGGTCGTTACCATATCCTATCGCAGTGCGGCTTTCAGCAGAGCTAAGGAAAAAAATCGGCAGAATATACAACGATTGCAAACTGAAGACCGCCTTAAGGTTATAATGAGCTCCAATGTAGTAAATATTACCGATACTCACGTTGAAATAAAGCAAAGTGAGCGGATAATAAAGCTGAAAAATAATGCGGTTATTATAAATGCAGGCGGTATACTGCCGACCGGTTTTCTTAAAAAAATAGGCATTATGGTGCAAACCAAACACGGCACGCCGTAGCCTAACATGAGTTCGACATAATTGATTTGATTTATTTATAAAATACAAAACCTTGAGGAATACTTTTTTCAAAAAGGGTTTCCCCCAAGGTTTTATCTTTACAAATAAGTCAAATCAATTATGTTGAACTCACGTCAACCTAGTATAGGCATACAATGACAAATTATTCATTTTACAAAACATACATATTAGCGCTTTTTATATTTATTGCCAAACCGCATTCCGTTTATGCGCTAAGCTCAGAGAATATAAGCAAGGTGAAGGCAGCTATCAGGATAAAGGATTATACTCAGGCGGCGGATTTGCTGCTTGCTTTAGCTAATAAGGGGGGAGAGCCTTGGGCGCAATATCAATTAGGGGCTTTTTACCGTACAGGTCGAGGAGTCGCAAAAGACGATAAGCAGGCGCTTTATTGGTTTAAAAAATCCGCCGAACAGGGTTATGCCAAAGCTCAGTATAATTTAGGCGTAATGTATCAAAACGGCTGGGGAATGAAAAGTGCGGATATAAAAAGCGCCGAATATTGGTTTTCTCTTTCCGCCAAACAGGGCTATAAAATGGCGGCTCATAAACTGGCTGAAATAAAAATACTCTTAACACAACCCAAAAAAGCTGATGATGGTATTAATGTACCGGCTGGAGAGGATACAGCCGATGTATTATTATGGGCTGCCGGCAATGGAAAATTAAAAGAGGTAAACTCCTTGATAAAACAGGGAGTTGATATTAATAAAATATCAACAAATGGAAGATATCCAATTATTGAAGCGGCATCCGGCGGATATGAGGAGATTGTATCCGCTTTGGTTTCAGCCGGAGCAAAGCCGGATATAAAAGATGCTTACGGCGAGACTGCGCTGCTTACCGCCGCACGGGGCGGGCATAAAGATACTGTGGATTTTCTGCTTAAATCCGGCTGTAATATCAACATACAGGATTCCAAAAAAGATACCGCCTTGATTATAGCCATACGTAAGGGGTTTACGGATTTGGTAAACCTGCTTATTAATAAAAGCGCCAAAACGGATATAACCGATGCGCAGGGTAATACGCCTTTGATGATAGCCGCCGGCAGCGGTAATATAAAGCTGATTGAACTTTTTATGGATACGGGAGACCAAAAAGAAATTAACCTGAAAAATTCTCAAGGCTATAGCGCCGTTGACTTAGCATACAGTATGGGGCATAAGAAACTGGTTGATTTTATGCTGTCTAAGGGGGCTGCTTTTGGTAAGAGTAAACCCAAAGCGGTGAAATCATCTGTAATAAAGGTGGATAATCATAATCTTATACAAAAAGCCTATATTAATAAGGATAAAGATTCCTATACAGGCTGGCCGCCTTTGATGATAGCCGCCTGGCGCGGTCAGCTTGAGATCGTAAAACTATTGATTGATAAAGGCTCTGATTTAGATGAGATTGATTCAGATGGTCATACGGCGCTCAGTAGAGCGGTTTTAGGCGGGCATGAGGTGATAGTACAAGCGCTGCTTGATGCCGGCGCCGGTATTAATATTATAGATAAAAATGGCAAAACAGCCCTTATGCTGGCGGCGCAATCCGGTAATAATAAGATAATAAAGCGCTTAATCAAAGCGGGAGCTAAGGTAAATATACGGCAGTCTGATAAAAAAACAGCGCTTATGCTGGCTATAGCAGAGCGTCATGCAGACAGCGCCGCTTTGCTTATCTCCGCCGGCGCATATGTTGATCTAGCCGATATTGACGGCGCTACTCCCTTAATGTCGGCCTCGCGCATGGGTATGTCCGGTATTGTAGGACAATTGGTTAAATTTGGCGCTAAGGTTAATTTTAGAGATAAAAATGGTTATACCGCTTTATGGGGCGCTGTTTGTCATGGATATATCGATATAGTGAAAGTATTGCTTTTACATAAAGCCGATATGGGCAGAAGGTATGATGATAATTACACTGTTTTATTGCGGGCGGTCGGACAGGGTAATGACAAAATAGTCAGTCAATTGATAAGACACGGCGCTAGTATTAACGCTGTTACCAAAAACGGTAATACGGCGCTTATGCTGGCCGCAAGCAGGGGACACGATAAGATAGTAAGACAACTTATTTTAAAAGGCGCCGAGGTAAACTCAAAAAATATAAACGGTAATACCGCGCTTATGCTGGCGGTAATAAACGGCGATGAGCCAACAATAAGGCTATTGCTGGATAAGGGGGCTAATCCGCTAATTATAAATAAAAAGCGTGAAGATGTTTTTATGCTGTCTAAAGGAAAGGCCAATATTCTAAAATTACTTAACAGCTATAAAACAGCGAATAACTGGTTATTTAATCTGTTTAAATTCCAATGATTTCATATTAGTGTTGTGTCAACCATAAAATGTCGTATAAGCATAATTGCACAAATATCTATAACTTGTGTTGTCGGATTCTCAAATCCGGCAACTAGGCTTTGGGGTTAGATTTCTTAATCTGACCCCGCCAAAAATATTATAACCTGAGTTCGACATAAGAAAAATTAAACTGTTTTTATATATCAGCTAGTTGGTGTTTTGTATAGAGTTGATTGACGTAAAATTTCTGTAGAAGAGGGGCGCATCCCCTCCCGCTGTAGGGGCGGGTTTGAAACCCGC
>JAJRXT010000146.1 GCA_024276125.1 bacterium | reverse complement strand
GGCGGGTTTCAAACCCGCCCCTACAGCGGGAGGGGATGCGCCCCTCTTCTACAGAAATTTTACGTCAATCAACTCTATACAAAACACCAACTAGCTGATATATAAAAACAGTTTAATTTTTCTTATGTCGAACTCAGGTTACTAGGTAAAAAATTTTATTTTAAATAAAAAAACACAACTTAACAGGTAATTATAATGATGAAATATCGGGCTTGGTTTCAATGTATTAAAGGGTGTTCAGGAAAGCATGAACTCTCAGAAATAATCTATCGTTGTCCTAAATGCAATAATCTGCTGGAAGTGGTACACGATATGGAGCTTTTAAAGCAACGTAGCACAGCAGAGTGGAAGGAATTATTCGATACACGTTATAAACGTTCAAGCTGGCCGTATGGCAGCTCTGTATGGGGTAAAAAAGAATTAGTCTGCCCGAATGTGGAAAATGAGAACATCGTCTCCGCCTATGAAGGGGGAAGTAATTTGTTCTGGGCTGAACGATTGGGCAGAGAGGTGGGGGCGCCTGATCTATGGATCAAGCAATGCGGTAATAATCATACCGGTTCATTTAAGGATTTAGGGATTACCGTACTTGTTTCCATGGTCAAACAAATGATTGCGGACGGACAGAAAATTAATGCAGTAGCCTGCGCTTCTACGGGAGATACATCGGCGTCGCTGGCGGCTTATTGCGCCATGGCAGGCATACAGGCGATAGTATTCTTACCCAAACACAAAGTCTCAAATGCTCAGCTTATCCAGCCGCTGGCTAATGGAGCATTAACCGTTTCTTTAGAAACCGATTTTGACGGTTGTATGAAAATGGTGCAGAAAATCTGTTCAGAAAATAATATTTATCTGGCTAATTCTATGAATTCATTGCGCATAGAAGGTCAGAAGACTATAAGTATCGAGCTGTTGCAGCAATTTGACTGGAAGGTGCCGGATGTAATAATTGTGCCCGGAGGCAATTTGGGTAATATCAGCGCAATTGGCAAGGGCTTTCTTATGATGCGCGAGTTGGGCTTTATTGACAGCCTGCCCAATTTAATCTGCGCTCAGGCTCAAATAGCTAATCCGCTGTATTTAAGTTATTTAAACGGTTTTAACGAATTCCATTCTGTAAAGGCGGAAAAGACAGCCGCCAGCGCTATCCAGATTGGGGACCCTGTCAGTCGGGATAAAGCTATAAAAATATTAAAGCAATTCAATGGAAAAGTAGAACAGGCATCAGAAGACGAGCTGGCTAATGCGGCGGCAAAGGCCGATCGAACTGGTCTGCTTAATTGTCCTCATACAGGAGTAGCCTTAGCTGTTTTGTTAAAATTAATTAAACGCGGCGAGATTTCACAGGAACATAAAGTGGTGGTAATTTCTACTGCCAACGGCCTGAAATTTGCCGATTTTCAGCTTAGATATCACGAGAGCCGTCTGCCTGATGTAACCTCGCATTATGCGAATTTGCCGGTTGAGCTTCCCGCTGAATACGAGATAGTCAAAAATACGATTTTAGAAAAACTGGAACACTCATTTTGATGTATATTCATAAAGACCATTATTTTAAAAAGGCCAAAAAAGAAGGCTATCCCGCTCGTTCGGTCTATAAGTTGCAAGAGATTAACCAATGTCACCGATTGATAAAACCGGGTTGTAAGGTACTTGAATTGGGATGTTCTCCCGGTTCCTGGCTTAAATATTCAGCCGGTATAATTGGAGAGCGGGGGATAATTGTTGGTATAGATAAACAAAAGATGACTCAAGCGCTGCCTGATAATGCGCATTTTATACAGGCGGATATCAATCAACTTTCATTAGATGATTTAAGAGGATTCTGTGATTGTTTTGATCTGCTCCTAAGCGATATGGCGCCGGCTACTACCGGAATTAAATGGGCGGATGAGCAGGCGTCTTTAGAATTGGCTGAGAAAACTTTATACCTTGCGCAAAATTTACTATCTAAAGAAGGGAAATTATTACTTAAAGTTTTTGAAGGCGGAGAAATAAAGAACTTGGTATTAAATATAAAAAAACAATTTAAAAAGGTACAGCTTATTCGTCCGGCGGCTGTACGCAAGACAAGCCGTGAAATATACGTATTGGCATTGGGCAAGAATTAGCGTATTTTAAATGTAAGGGCGGGTTTCAAACCCGCCCTTACAGAAAATTTCTATAAAATCGAGTTAATTCTAGGGGGGGCTTGTATGTTTGTGTGCTATGTTTCGGGGTGTTCCACCTCGAAACGCCAATGCTGTTGACTTAAGGCGATGCTATAATGAAAAACTCTTTTTAGCTTGTTATTCTGAAGCAGGAGGCCGATTCTTTACTTCACTTACGTTTCGTTTAAGAATGACAATTTCCTTCAGTCAACGGCATTGCCCCGAAACGCCTGCGCTCAAGCAATTAGTTTCGGGATGAGACATCCCGAAACATACATAAAACTTATTTTTTTCTTTGTGTGCTATGTGGTTAGGTTTTGGTAATACTGCAAGTTGACTTTAAGGAGGTTATTTTATGAAAATTACTACCGGAAAGATAAATCTGATCGCTGTATTGGGAATACTTATGTTTGGCTGTATTATCGCAGGCTGTCCCGGTCATCGTTATTTACAAGGCGGCGAATTTACTCAGGAATTTATTATAGAGAATGCCGAATTTGAGGGCGCTTTTTCCAAAGCCATGAAAACCGCTGATGAGATAGGTTTTTTGGTATCCAGATATGAGAAAAGCCGGGGATTCTTTCATGCCAGACGCGGGGCTGGTTTTGCTGAAGTAACTGAGATGGATATTTTAATAGAGCCGCTTTCCCCGGGAAAGCTGTAATTAATTATTAAAGTAAAATCCAGCAAAAAACATGCAAAATTCGTTCAGGAGTTTTTAACGGCATATGGTAAGTATTACAAAATAGTAACCCCGCCGGCTAAAGCAGGAGAATATGATCAGAACAATAAATAAACTGCTTAACTTACATCGGTACACAAAGGCAAAGACGGTATTATGATTAAAACAAATCAGGGCGGTGACGTTTTTAGATAAATCGGGGAAAAATTTAATCAGATGTTTCGGCTTGAGACAAACCGAAACCTCTGATTACGTATCAACTAATGGATGTAAATTTTCTGTAGGGGAGAGGCTTGTCCTCACTGCCATTAAGTTAAGCTTTATACTATAATGAAAAACTCTTTTTTGTCTGTCATT
>JAJRXT010000145.1 GCA_024276125.1 bacterium | reverse complement strand
CTAGTTGGTGTTTTGTATAGATTTGATTGACGTAAAATTTTTGTAGAAGAGTGACATATCCCCTCTTGCTGTAGGGGCGGGTTTGAAACCCGCCCCTACAAGATAACAAAATCAAGAACTTTTATGTCGAACTCACGTTATTGTATAGTGAATCCTGTTTTATCCTTTGTAGCTGCGGGTTTTTAAATCCGCTCCATGGCCGGCCTAAAGGTCGGCATCTACAAAAAGGGATAGTCTATACCGTAAAATTCGGGTTAGAGCATAAAAAAAGCCGTCATTCCCGTATATCTGGAAATGACGGCTTTTTTAGTGTTCCGGTACTGAATTACCTGTTTAAGTTTATAAAATCTGTGGGAGCGATATATCGTTTTTCAATTTCTTCTATATCATCAGGATAGGTATTGCACGGGAAAATGGTAGCCCTATAATTTTTCTTGCGTATCTCAAAATGAAGATGATAATTTTCGCCTGAACCCGCAGGATAATCACCTACCGTACCAATCTGCTCGCCTTTGTAAATAACGTCTCCCGCTTGCCAGATTGTGCCCGTCCTGGGATTATCGCTGATGCTGTACATATGCGCATATTGAGACCAGACAGTGTCAATAGTCCCGCCTTCAGGCAGAACAAAACTACTCTCTGTCGGGGCGTCGTGTCTGACTAAAACTATCCGCCCCCAGTTTTTGTGAAAGAGTTTCGCCTCCTCTATTACTCCGTCTGAAATCGCCCAGACCGGGGCGTATTTGTCGCAATCAGGGCACTCCGCAGCATCCCAGTCTTCGCCCGGATGGTATGCCCAGCCGCATTTTGAACCGTTGTATGACGGCTCCAGAAAATCTAAAGTAACGGAATAACCCTCTCCTGCAGGTTTACCTAAAGGAAAATCAAAAATAGCGCCACCTTCATGGTTAGCAGTATTATTGGCAAGGACGCAGTTAGTTACGGTGGAACCACTGACATGAATCCCACCACCTACATGGTTAGAGGTGTTGTTGGTAATAATACAGTTAGTTATGGTGGAACCACGGATATAAATCCCCCCCCCACTATTAGCCGTATTACCAACAATGGTGCAGCAGCTTATGGTAGGTGAGGAACCATAACCCCCGTAAATCCCGCCGCCAACAGGTGCTTCGCCATGCTGTATGGTAAAGCCGTCAATTGTAGAGCTATTCCCATTAAGAAAACTGACCACACTGCCGTCGCCGGCGCCGTCCTGGTCTATGTCGCCGTCTATTACCGCCCCCGCTGTTGTTTTAAGGGTAATGGTTTTGCTTCCGTCAAAGCTGACAAGCTCATAATATGTGCCGCCGGATACTAATACTGTATCTCCGGTTACAGTAGATGCGGCGGATATCGCCGCCTGAATCGTGATATAATCGCACCAGCCCTCCTGACATACCTTCCAGGTGCCCGCCTGTGCCAAAGATGTTGATACAAACCCAAAATAAGCCATTAATCCTAATACTGCCGCCAAACTAAACCTGAATTTTCTTTGCCGCTTGCTGCATATGCTCATAAGCTTCCCCCACGGTATGAAGATAATGTTAGTCCAACGTAAGAAACATTAAAATGTTATTACATATCAACCGATTAATGCAAATTTGCTGTAGGGGAGGGGCTTCTCCCCTCCCGAATCACGGTAATGTGTTGACTTAGACTTAAAGGCTATCACCGTAGGGTGGATTAAGGGGTCTTATATAATGGATATACATTATAAATTAAAGACAATAAAATTATCTATTGATTACCCCGAATCCACCGCTATGTTTCGGGATGTCTCACCCCGAAACGTGATACGCTGGTATAAGTTAAGCGCTGTAGTTTCGGGATGAGACATCCCGAAACATAAACACAGCCTCTAGGCGTGGTGGAACCGCAACTATCAAAAATGCAGGCTCAACATATTTTTTTTAAAGCTCATTCCCAATATGGGCTTGTTCCACCCTACATTTTTAAATTCCGGCATCTTAAGTCAACAGCATTGCGCATCTTCGAGCGGGGACAGGGTCACAAACCCACGCCGCCGCCCTTACAGGTTAATAAAATCAATAACTTTTATGTCGAATTCACGTTAGTGTATGTTGCGGTATGTTTTACGCCAAACACCTGCGGTGGCAATTAGTTTCGGAGTGAGACACCCCGAAACATAGACATAGACAGCCTTTGGTCGAAGAATCTCACTCGCATATGTGAGCAGATTCTTCACTTCACTTTGTTTCGCTTCAGAATGACAGATAAGAGACTTAAACAGTAGGGCGGATTAAGGGGGCTTGTATAACAGGCCATCTTAAACAACCAAATAACGCCAAATGGTCAAAAGATTACCCCGAATCCACCACGCCTGACTAATTTACAAAATGTGACCTTGTGCAGTATAAGTATCAGCTTGGATTACTTTTGGTACGTAAAGGTTTCGCCGTCTAAAACCGCTGTATAGCTTATTTTTTCGCCCGTATCATCGTATATGATATCTCTATAAAAAACCCTGTAGATATCTTTTCCCTTCGGATATAGCATCTCTTCATTATAAGATATGCAATTTGTTCCATCATATGTAAAATTACTGTAATCAAGGCTGTAGGATTGTCCTGTATTATCACAGGCAACCTCTCTGGTATATGCTGTAATACGCTGTCTGGCGTCGTATTGTATGTTTATCATCTTGGAGCTGATATGCCCTATGCAGTCCAGTACGGGAGTAAAATCGATTCCCGTTTCAGTAAGGTCAAATTTGGGGTTGACAATTGGCTCAACCGGCTCCACGGGTTCCACCGGATCAACCGGATTCACCGGATCAACCGGTTTTTTACTCTTTACACAACCTGCCGTCAAAAAGGTCATTACCAAAAAGATATTTACATAAAATAGATGTTTTTTATTTTGGAACATGTATAATTTCTCCTTATGTCGTTTTAACTCTAAATTATCGTAATACTAACCCGCATATTTCTATGTTTCGGTATGTCCCATGCCGAAACAAGTTGTTCGCAGCAGGTGTTTCGGGGTGAGACATCCCGAAACATACGAGGCTTTTATCAGCCTGTCATTCTGAGGCGATAAGCCGAAGAATCTCCCCTTCGCAACAGCGAGTGGATTCCTTCTATTCCGCTTCGCTTCATTTAAGCATGACACTACCTTTAAGCCAACAGCATTGAGGCGCCTACGTCTCTTATTGTTCGTCTCGTTCATGAGCGCCCATATCCGGGCCTAGACCCAAATAGTCCTCATTTATACCGCTTATAATTTCACCCTCATCTATACAGGGCGAGTCCTGAGCAAGCCGAAAGTCTTTTTTCCCTTCGTCAATAAACTCTGGATTCTTTACGATATTATTGGGGCCTGTATTATAAATAGGCGGTACAAAGCTTTGCCAGAAACAGTTATAATCGGTGGTTATAGATTTTGGATTCCCTCCAATGGCTATTTTATTGTTACTTAATATATTGTTTTTTAACACGATATCTGCATTAAAAGCCACCACCGCAGCGCCGCGCTGCGAACCATTGTCATACATTGTAGCATGGTATAACTCCAATTTAGAGTCCTGTGTCATGATTCCGGCGCCACTGTTTAAACATATTATATTTCTGGCGGCTTTTACATCTGATGATGCGCTTATGCTTATACCCACGTTTTCGCTTTCTGATATCAAATTGTTTTCCAGCTCAATATTGGAATTATTAATCCTGATATTGGTATAGGCGTTTTTACTAATAGTGTTGTTTATTAATTTGGTGATTTTATCGTGCTTATATACATTGGAAATAACTATATTGGGAGAACCCAGTATACCGTTGCTGTAAATCTTGTTGTTTTTAATCTCGCTAACCTTGCTGCCGCTTAATAACGCCAGCCCGGGGCGTTTATTGTCAAATAATTCATTTTCGTAAATTCCGGTTACCTCGCTGTTTTCTTTTACCCCGATACCTACGGTTTCATTTTCAAAAATCAGGTTTCCTTTGATAACTTCCACATTGCTGTTATCGGTAATTCCTATTCCCGCTAATTTGTTTTTGTAAATTCTGTTAAACAGCAGTTTAGCCCTGCCGGATTTTTTAAAGGTAATTCCGGAAAATGAATTTTCATATATTAAATTATTAAAAATTACAGGCGCTGAATTATTAATTACGCTAAGTCCGCTTAATTCATTTGCGCATATAATATTTTCTTTTAACAAGGTGAATTCAGGACAGTTCGATACCCCTATACCGGCTAATTTGTTTTGATATGATTTATTATTTTTGATGATAGCTTGAGAATTATTGCGAATTCCAATACCTGCCATTTGATTGTCATAGCAGATATTCTCTTCTATAATAACGCGATACTGTTGACTACCTGCGCCGTCAACCCCAATTCCTGCGCCGCGTCCCGTTCCGCCTTCCGCCTCGTCTATTGACAGACCGTTTTTATAACAGGTGTTTTTTCTGATTACAGGGTGAGTAGGCATTAAAAGATGAGAGGGGCTTCCGGCGGCTTCATTTCTACAGCCGATTCCCGCCCAGTCATTATGATGGCATAAATTAGCCTCTATTATAGGATATGCCCCGCCCTGAATGCCTATTCCCGCCGTATCATAGCCTTCGGAAGAATAATTATTTACCGCTTCATTATTAAAAACCAGCGCATTAGAATAATTATTATTGCCTATTCCCGCGCCTGAATTGTGGAAAACCACATTATTTTTTATGATAGGCGCCGCTGTATGTTCAATCTTAATTTGTGTTTTTTTGCTTGTTAAAGTGGAGTGAGAGCCTATGCCGCTTGAACCGTTATTGCATACAAAGTTATTTATTATGGTTGGCGAGGCGCCTCTGCATTGTATGGTATGTGCGTGATTTGGGAGGGTATGATTGACCGGCGGCATGTTGGTTATGGTAAAGCCGTCCATAATTGTGGCTGCTGTTATACCTTTTGGAAAATCCACCATTGGTCTGGCGTCTACATATCCGGGAAAGCCGGTACCGTCTATTATTGTATTCAAACATCTTTTAGCGATCTTTTTTTGTATTAGGTTTTCTCCGTAGCTGCCTGCCGGCAGATTATCTCCTGAAAGTGTAATAAGCTTATCGCCGCCGTCTGTATCCCGGCTGGTTAAAATCACCCCTTCGCGTACAACCAGTTGTTCATTATAGGTACCTGGTAATACCAGTACCTTATCTCCGGGTAAAGAGGCGTCAATGGCGCTTTGTATGCTTTGATAATCCTGGCTGGGAACGGTTCTTTGCGTGCCTGTAAACAATTTTGTTACGCTTAATTTGCCTAGATATAATTCATTTCCACCGCTGGGATAGAGGTTGTTTAATGTGTTTAACGAATTATCTATACCGATTAGTTGTGTTTTATCTACCTGATGATCATATTCAAAGTGGAATGATATTTTGTGAGCGCCGGCGGGTATTTTTTCTACAAATGTATAGTTTGATATTTTTTCAGAATCTATTATTCGGGGTAATTTTAAGTCGTCATCTATTTTGAAGGCCAGCCGGACGTCTTCTCCTAGTTTTTTACTGCCTCTGGCCAAAATTTCAAATTGATAATAATTATCTTCGGGAAAGGTTATATCTTCGCCGACATATCCATTTTTAAATAAAACCCAATCAAGCTCGGGATATTTCGCAGATGATTCCCCTAGCGCCTTTTCTTTAAGCTTTAACTTACTTGAATCTTTCTCAAAAATTTTCATGTTATGTGTCCTGTTTTCTGAAAGGTGTGTTTTATAAGTGAAAATGTTTTAAAATTAAACAGTTTGATTTTGAAACGGGTGGTGTTCTCTAATGATGTTTCGATTTTAAACGCTTGGTCGGCGGGTTATGCCAAAGCGGTATAAAGAGTATTCGCTTATAGTAGGCGCTGGTTTTTAAACCAGTCCCATGGCCGATCTTACGGTCGGCGATTACAAGGGGATAGTCCACACCGCAGAAGTGTGCTATGTTCATACTTTTTTGATATAAATAGGTTAGGCCGGTTCATTTGTGCGCAAATTCTGGCTGGTTAATCTACCGGTAAGTAATATGCAAATAATGCGCCATATATCTATCTGAACGAAGCGGAGCCCTTCGCTTTGTTTGAGGATAAACTCCGTGAAGAATCTGCCCTCACATATGCCAGTAGATTCTTCGGCCCACCCTACGGCCTTAAGAATGACAGCTATCTTAAGTCAACAGTATTGGGACAGGCCGCCGACCCCTGTAACTCAATAAGTTTTATGTCGAACTCACTTTAAAGAAAAAACAACAAATAATATTGCTTGTTTCAACTACATTTTAATGATTAGATTATTTTTGGATATAATATATAAGTAGTACAGATAGGCGCTGCTAATGATACTAGTACAGTATTAATTTTCGGGCTTAGAACTTCTTTTGTGACAGTTCCTTAATTGTCACCCTTACGCTTTAGCTATGGGTATGCTCACGTAGCATGACGATTATTAACTTCGCTTAAGAATAACAAGATGTTAACCAGTCAGTATAAAATGGTTAGCGTGCTAGTGTCAAATCACGAAGCATAGCCTGCAACACAATTGTAAGCTTTGGCAGTGTAATATATGGCTCAGATAGCAAATGGTGTGAAATGAATAATGTTAAACATAATAATACCATATGTCTAAACAAAATGACAGATAAAAATGAAGCGTTATAGACTTTTTTTACTGTTTTGGATTATTGGATTAGATGATAGGCGGGTAGCTGTGGACTTAATTTGATGTTTGGCTTGTCCCCAAGTGATGTTTCTAAAAATATGTTTTAGAACCTAATTTTATGCTTAAATTTTGTGGCTGTAAGGATCCTAAAAATCCTTACGGCCTAACAGGCGTTGGTTTTTTAGAATCCGACATCACAAATAAGCTTATGTTGTCGGGATATCTCAAACCAAAACTAATTGTTTTATTTGGGGTGGGATACCCCGAAATATAACTATGGGGCGGATTAAAAAAACAGGTTGTTTATTTTGTTTTATCGGTATCTGTATCCAACATTTGTTGTAATAAGTGTATTAAATCGGGCAGCCCTTTGCCGGTAACCGAGGATATGGCCAGAAAGGGTAATTTATTGTGTCCGCAAAATTCTGCCAACTTTTGTAAATCGGCATCATCCGCCGCATCCAGTTTACTGGCTGCTACAATTTGAGGCTTTTACGCCAGTTTCGGACTGAATTGCGCCAATTCATTGTTTATCGTCTTGTATTCTATAACCGGATCTCGCTCGGCGCCTTGCGATATATCAATTAAATGCACCAATATTTTGGTGCGCTCTATATGCTTTAAGAAACGATCGCCTAAACCAACTCCCTGATGAGCCCCGGGTAGCAGCCCCGGAATATCGGCTACTACAAAGCTTTTATAATCACCGCTTTTGACTACCCCTAAATTTGGGGTAAGCGTAGTAAATGGATAGTCGGCTACTTTAGGACGCGCCTGCGATATGCGCGATATAAGGGTTGACTTACCCGCATTGGGAAAGCCAAGCAACCCCACGTCGGCCAACAGCTTTAGATTAAGCGCTAACCAGCGTTCTTCCCCTGTTGTCCCGGGTTGAGCATACCTTGGCGCCTGATTGGTGGAGCTTGCAAAGCGTGCATTACCGCGTCCGCCGCGTCCGGCTTTGGCTATAATAATTTGTTGGCCGTCTTTTGTTAAATCGGCGATAAACCCGCCTTCTTGCTCTTTAATTATAGTACCGGCCGGTACGCGGATTATTAAGTCAGGGGCATCTTTTCCGTGCTGTCCGCTTCCTCTGCCGTGCTCTCCCCGCTTGGCCTTATAATGCCTTTGATAGCGCAGATCAAGCAGGGTGTGTAATCTGTCGTCTACCTTTAGGATAATATCTCCGCCGCGTCCGCCGTCTCCGCCGTCAGGACCGCCTTTGGGGACGCATTTCTCACGTCTGAAGCTTACACAGCCGCGTCCGCCGTCTCCAGCCTTAACATAAATTTTTACTTCGTCTACAAAGTGCATTTTAACCGTTTGTTTGGGGCGCCAAAATAAAAAAGGGGTTTAAGGCCAGTTAAATAGCCCCAACCCCTTATGTCTTAATGTAACCCAAGTTGCTGCCTATAGTGAAATTATCCATTTTCGTCATTCTGAGACCGTAGGCCGAAGAATCTGCTCGCTATTGCAGGGAGATTCTTCACTCCACTTCGTTTTGTTCAGAATGACAACTATATAAAACCAAATTTTTCCCAAAATGAACCTATAGGTAACAACTTGGATTAATGTAACTAATTTTTTAAAGGTATTTATGTTTCTGGGTGAGTTGCACCGTAACATAAATACACAACATAGCTTTTTACGCAACAGCCTTATTTTAGGCGTAAACGCTTATTTTGCGTCTATATTTTCCCAAGCGTTCAAATTTTACTATACCGTCAATCAAGGCGAACAAGCTGTCATCGCCGGCGCGTTGTACATTTACGCCTGGGTGAAATTTTGTACCGCGCTGACGTACTAAAATACTGCCGGCTGATACATATTGACCGCCGAAACGCTTTACCCCTAAGTGTTTGGGGGCGCTGTCCCTGCCATTAGTGGAACTACCGCCGGATTTTTTATGAGCCATACTATTAAACTCCCTTATAAAATGATATGGCTGTCTTTAAGACAGCCCCTTATATATCCTAATATTTTGAATGCAAATTTCAAATAAAGCTTTTTTATTTACGCCAGACCCGTTATTTCCTGAATACAGACGCCTGTATAATATTGACGGTGGCCGCGTTTACGACGATAACTTTTGCGCCGCTTAAACTTTAGCACTATGATTTTTTTGGCTCTGTCCTGTTCCACTACCTTACCTATTACTTTGATGTTTTCAAGCTTTTGTTTATCAGTAATAAGTTCGTTATCATTACTTACAGCCAATACTTCGTTAAACTCTACAGTCTCGCCCCTATTGACGTCTAATTTTTCAGTACGTATGCAGTCTCCCACATTAACTTTATACTGCTTCCCACCGGTTTTAATTACAGCAAACATAAAAAACGCTCCATATTTATAATTATATATAAAATCTTATTTTGACCTTTATTGTTTAGCCAAGGTAAATTTTTCTTAAGCTACAAGTACCACAGTTTATTAACATATCATTGGATTATTGTCAAGAAATATCTGTTTTTTTCTTGGTTAGTATAGGGGGGTGTTTTTTTTTCTTGACTTATTTATCCAAGCAATGTATATTTATTTGGATTTTATCTAATGTTAAGTTCGCTGGTTTGGGCAATATTCGGGTGATAGTGTGTTGTCGGGCGATATGCTGGTTTGTTTAGGCGATTTGAGGGCTTACTCAGGCGATATGCTGGTTCGTTTGGGTGATTTGCGGGCTTGTCCGGGGCGTTGCTATAATATTGGGGCTTATGAGCTTAACAGAGGTTAAAAAATCAGGCTGGTAAAATTTTACAAGAGGCCATGGTAATATGTTGCTATGGTTTTTGTGTGTATTATTGTTTTCAGCGAGTTATCGTAAGTTTGTCATTTTAGTTGAGCTATCTGTTTTGAAGCTTTAGTTTTTCAAAACAGATTAAATTCTATTTTTAAAGCTAGCCTCAGCTCTTGACCGAAAAGGTAGTAGACCTGTATGGTCAATGGGGGCGCTTAAGGGCATAATAGGGCTACACGAAAGTTGCACATGCCTATGTTCAATTCCCTTCCGATTTATAGAATAAATTTTTCAAGATTTCTGCCTAATTTGATTAAAAAACCTCTCAAACTCTCAGAAAACTTATACTGTAAGCGTATATCAGGCAGTATAGATAAGCTGTTTTTAAGGGTATAGCTATGCTTATTGACAAAGACGGCCTTTTAAGTTATACATAGAGTTAATGTAAAAAAGGCATCGTTTTTATATTTTAATTCTTAAGAATCAGTTTGTTACAATACATAAATAGGCTCTTGCAAAACCACCTATTATTTCCGAATGCTTATTATCGGGGATCTGGTTTAAAATGTTTCCGCTTAAAATCATTGCGGGAATAACATTTTGGGTATTTTTTACAATACAGAACACAAACAAGAGGCGCTATGCCTTAAAACGGAGAGAATTTGAGAGTTAAAGCAAACGCAAAGAAAAAAAATGATAGATTCAATGAAAAATCAAGCCAATTTAATGACCTTGGCATTGAAAAAATAGAGGCAGACGAGGTTAGCCTGACTTCTTTTGAGTCGCTTGGTTTGAATAAACCTATATTAAATACATTAAAAAAACAAAATTTTAAAGAACCTACGTCAATACAGAAAAAGACAATTCCCTTGATTCTTGACGGAAAAGATGTAATTGCCGGTTCTGCTACAGGGTCAGGCAAAACCCTAGCCTTTGGCGCCGGAATTATTCAGCACGCTAAATCTGGAAACGGTATTCAAGGCTTAATCCTAACGCCAACCAGAGAGCTGGCGGAACAAGTTGCCAGAAGCCTGAAACTATTTTCAATGAATCAACGTTTAAGAATTACCGCTGTTTATGGAGGAGTTTCCATTAATCCGCAAATTAACGAATTAAGAAGAGCGGATATTGTAGTTGGAACTCCGGGAAGATTACTTGATCATATTAATAGAAGAACTATCAAATTAAATAAACTGAAAACACTTGTCCTAGACGAAGCGGATACAATGCTTGATATGGGATTTATTGTAGATGTGGAAAAGATAATAAAAAAGTGTCCCGAACAAAGGCAGACTCTTTTGTTCTCAGCAACCATTACAGGCGCTGTAAACAGCTTGGCGAAAAGACATACTTCTCAAGCGATTAAAATATTTGCAAAAACTTCGGTTGATCCCCAAAAACTAACCCAAACCTACTATAAGGTTTCAAAACGCTTGAAATTTTCTCTACTTGTTCATTTACTAAAACAGGAAGAGGGAGAGCTTGCCATGATTTTTTGTAATTCACGAAGAAATACTGATTTTGTTGCTCTAAACGTTAATTTTTCAGTAATTAAGGCTAAAGCAATTCATGGCGGTTTCCCACAGGCAAAAAGGAATCAGGTTATTAAACATTTTAACAGCAAGAAAGTACGCGTTCTTGTTTGTACAGATGTAGCTGCAAGAGGTCTTGATATAAAAGGTGTCTCACATGTATATAATTATGATATTCCCTCATATAGTAAACAATACGTCCATAGAGTCGGCAGGACTGCCCGAGCGGGCAAAGAAGGTAAAGCAATCAATATCTTATCACCAAATGATCGGGAACAATTCTCTAAGATTGTAAGGGATAATTCTATTAAAGTAGCCAGAGAGCAAATGCCCGATATAGAAAGAGTGAAGATGTTATCGCTTGCAAATTAAATGATAAGCTTTTTTGCTGATACCTTTTAAAAATATAAAATTAGTTGGTATCCTCTTAAAGAAGGTTACATCGAAATATGTCGCAACGCCATAGGCATATTTATGATTCAATTCTCAATTATGGCGATAGGAAGAAAAAAATGGACATTTACGTTGGAAATTTTAGTTATGAGATGACTGAAGACGAACTCAAGACAGCCTTTGAAGCTTATGTAGAAGTTGAATCAGCCAAAATTATTACAGATCGGGACAGCGGTCGTTCAAAAGGGTTTGGTTTTGTACAAATGCCTGAAAAACAAGAAGCGCAAGCAGCTATAGAGGCGCTTAACGGAACAGAACTTGGCGGAAGAACTATTACTGTTAATGAATCGCGTCCAAAGCCCAGACGCAGTAATCGCGGCGGAGGAGGATTTGGCGGCGGCGGTCGTGGCGGCGGCGGTCGCGGAGGATTTGGCGGCGGCGGTCGATACTAATCATATAGCAAGTAATCCAGTAGCCGCGGGTTTAAAAACCCGCCTGTTTATGGCCGGCCTTTAGGCTCGGCGGCTACTTTTGATTACAAAGCGTATACGAGTTTATAAACACATTGAACGCGCCATCTTTGATAGCGTCAGAGATGTTCAGGTAAGGTTTGGGAGTGTCCGGCTTAAGGGCTTTTAACGAAACTATCGGGAGTAATTTTTGGAGTTTTTATATAAACACGCAAACTTGCCGAATGACCAGGAATTACTGATTAAAATCAACCGTGCAGCAGGGCGGCTATACGATAAGCTTAAACCTTTAGATGCAGCCACCTTAACGCTTTCAGATTATACAAAAAAATACCTATCATCCCACATTACAAATCTATATTCCGCTTTACAAAAATATTCATATATTCTTGCATGGTCATTGGCTTATTCCAATGTTGGCCTGGATGACTTTGTCTTCCTAGAGTATGGCGGAGGCACGGGAATCCTGTCTTTATTGGCTAAGGAACTTGGGATAGGCTTTGTTGTGTATAATGACATTTATGGTACTTCCTGTAAGGATGCAGCGTTCATAGGTGAGTTTATAGGTAATAAAGCTGATTATTATCACAATGGAGACTTTGATGACCTTGTTGAGTTTATTGGCGAAAAATCTATTTCATGTAATGGAATTGCCTCATATGATGTAATTGAGCATGTATATGATATCGAAAAACTTTTCAGCAGCCTTAATTTGTTAACAGCCGGATCATTTACTGTATTTATGGCCTCAGGCGCAAATATGTTTAATCCCATAAAACGAAGGGTTATTATAAAGAAACATCTGGAATGTGAATTTAAAGGTTCCTTAAAAAAGTGGGGGCATAAAGAAAGAGACAGCCTGACGGCTTATTTTGCGATCAGAAAAGAAATTATTTTAAATTATAATAACGATTTGAGCGCCTCAGAAATCGAAAAATTGGCTAAAGCAACCAGAGGTATGATAAAATCAGATATAGTAAAGTGTATAGATGAATATTTAAATACAAAACATTTTCCCAAAGAACCCGCTCACCCGACAAATACCTGTGACCCTTATACTGGAAACTGGGCGGAACATTTAATTAATCCTTACCGGCTAAAGCAGATTCTGTCAAAAAATGGATTTAAGGCGGATATTTTTTGGGGACACTACGGCAAGCCAAGAAGTATGCTTAAAAAATTGGCTGCCAATTGGCTGAATCTTGCAATTTATATAGGTAGAAAACAAGGCAGAATATTTGCTCCATTTTATGCTGTTTATGGTATTCGCCAATAGCCTGCAACTATACTTAAGATAAGTTTATAATGAATTAATAAGATAATTTTATGAAAAAGAGATTTCTTCTTTCCGTATTGTGCATATACTTATTTTCAGGCTGTCCTTTTGCCAAATTCCGTACACAAAATAGACCGCAAAGCAAAACTAGGCAGGTCACTATTGAAGATAAAATAGATAAACTTTTAGCTGATTTAAATGGTAAAGATACAGGCAGGCGTTATCAGGCGTCTGATAAACTGGTTGAAATTGGTGAAAAGGCAATACCGCCCTTGATTGCTTTGTTAAAAGACGATAGAGCCGATGTACGCCGGCTTGCGGCCGGCGCTCTGGTAAAGTTTGATAAAATGGCGGTGAGCGCCTTGGTTAATCTACTTTATGATGAGCATGCCTATACCAGAGAAGCCGCTGTTTGGGCGCTGGGTAAAATAGGCGATTATCGGGCGATTGAACCGCTTGAAAAGTTATTGGATGATATGGATGAGAATACAGCTAAAGCAGCCGAGAAGGCGCTTCAAAATTTGCATTATAGACCAATCAATTAATTATGGCCACAAACTACGAGCAAATAATAAAAAGCATAGCAAAAGGCGATATAGCGCCGGTATATGTATTATATGGCGAAGAACTGTACCTTGTGCAGGGGATTATACATCAATTAGAAGAGGCGCTTTTTAAAGACGGGGTGCGGGATTTTAATTATCATCTGTTTTTTGGCGAAGATGCCGGGGTAGAGGATATAATAAGCGCCGCACGGACCAGCCCCATGCTTGCGCCTAAAAGACTGGTGGTTGTGAAAAATATTCAGCAGTTAAAACCCAAGCCATTAGATAAACTGATTGACTATATAAAGCGCCCCGCATGTAATACTGTACTGGTTTTAACCGGCGATAAACTGGCCAATAGAAAAAGCTGGCTTACTAAAGTGAAAAAGACCGACGCTGTTGTAGTGCGTTTTTATGCTTTATATGACAGTCGCGCTATCGCTTGGATTAAAAAAAGGGTAAAAAAAGAGGGCTATCAAATAAGCCATGAAGCAAATCAGGCTTTGGTAGAGAATACCGGAACAGACCTGTCTGCTATAGAGCATCAGTTGGAAAAATTATTCGCTTATTGTCTGGATAAGAAAAAAATCTCATTAGAAGATGTTGAGCAGTTAGTCGGCAGGGTAAGGCAATATAATATATTCCAATTAATTGACGCTATTGGCAATAAAAAACTTGAGCCGGCTTTGCATATATTATCTGAAATATTGGGCGGCGGTTCTTCCCCGCTGGCGGTATTGGCTATGATAAGCCGCCAATTGCGCCGTATTTACAAGGCTAAATGCCTACAGGATGCGGGAGGCTCATGGCCTGAGATAGCATCAAAGATAGGTCTTCAGAGTTATTTTTTAAAAGATTTTATTGCCCAAAGCGAGCATTTTAGCCTGCCGGAACTGCGAACTTCTTTTACTTATCTTTTGGATACTGATCTACGTTTAAAATCAAGCAATTTGATTCCCCGCCTAAGCCTTGAATTCCTGCTTATAAAATTGTGCAGCTAGTGTTGTGTTAACGCTCTTTTGTCGGCTGTCATTCTCCGGTAGAAGAATTTATGTTTATACAATTGTGTAGCCGCGGGTTTTTAAACCCGCCCTCCCAGCCGACCTTAAGGTCGGCATCTACAGGTGCGATAATTTAATAAAATTAACCTGAGTTCGACATAAAAGTTGTTGATTTTGTTGTCTTGTAGAGGCGGGTTTCAAACCCGCCCCTACAGCGGGAGGGGATGCGCCCCTCTTCTACAGAAATTTTACGTCAATCAACTCTATACAAAACACCAACT